>JAEZPL010000244.1 GCA_023413605.1 Pseudomonadota bacterium | reverse complement strand
CCAGTTGGTGGCCGGCGTGGCGCACGAGGTGAACGGGCCGGTGGGCGTGGCGCTGACCTCCGCCTCGCACCTGATGGGCCGAACCGACGACGTGCGGCGACAGTTCGCCGCCGGAACCCTGACCAAGAGCGCGCTGTCCACCTATCTAGACATGGCGCAGGAGGCCGGGCACCTGCTGCTGTCCAACACGGAGCGCATCGCGGCGCTGGTGCACATGTTCAAGCAGGTCTCCGCCGACCAGACCGGCGACGAGCGCCGCACCTTCTACCTGCGCGAATATGTCGAGGACGTGCTGCTCAGCCTGCACACGCAGATCGGTGCGTCCGGCCACCGGGTGAAGCTGACCTGCCCGGATGCCTTGCAGATGGAAAGCTTCCCGGGCGCGCTGGCCCGCGTGGTGACGCACCTCGTCCGCAATGCCCTGCTGCACGCCTTCCGGCCGGAGCAGAACGGGCACATCGCGCTGACCATCGCGCCGCAGGAGGACGATTGGATCGAGATCCGGCACGCCGACAACGGCCAGGGCATTCTGGAAACCGACCTGCCGAAGATCTTCGACCCCTTCTACACCACCGCCCGGCACGAGGGTTGCGTCGGCCTTGGCCTGCACATCGCCTACAACCTCGTCACGCAAACGCTGGGCGGCCAACTGACGGTGGACAGCCGGCCGGGCGAGGGCACGGCCTTCACCGTGCGCCTTCCCCGCGTGGCGCCGGCCGGGCCGTAAAGCGACGGGTCACGCCAGTTCCACCCGGGGCCGGTCGTCGGCCTTGGCCTGCGCGGCGCAGGCCAGCCGGTACAACTCGTCGCCGTCCAGGATGATGACGATCCGGCCGTCGTTCAGCAGGGACACGCCGCCCACGCCCGGCACCTCGGCAAGGCCGGGATGGCTTTCGCGGACGAACAGGTCGCCGCGGCGCAGCAGCCGGTCGATTTCCAGCCCGACGCGGCGGTCGCCCTGGCGCAGCACGACCAGCAGCCGCTGCTCCTCCCCGGCCGGCGGCCAAGCCCCCTGCGCCGGGAAGCCCAGTGCGTCGGCCAGCCGCACCACCGGCAGAACCCGGTTGCGGCGCAGCACCGTCCAGCAGCCGGAGACGCGGTGAAACTCGGTCCCGGCGAATCCGCAGACCTCCTCCACGAAGCGGTCGGGGATCGCCAAAACCTGATCATCCACCTGGACCAGCAGCGTGCGCAGGATGGCGGCGGACAGCGGCAGGTCTATGGCGAAGGCGGTGCCCAGCCCTTCCCGCGTGCGGATGGCGACGGTTCCGCCCAGCCGCGTGATGCTGTTGCGCACCACGTCCATGCCGACGCCGCGCCCGGACGTTTCCGTCACCTTCTCCGCCGTGGAGAAGCCGGAGGCGAAGATGAACTCGTGGATCTCGGCGGGCGACAGGCGCCGGCTGTCCTCCTCCGGCACCAGCCCGTTGCGCACGGCCTTGGCGCGCACGGCCTCCGTGGCGATGCCGCGGCCGTCGTCGGCGATTTCCACGATCACGCGGTTGTTGCGCTGGGCGGCGCGCAGAGTCAGCGTGGCCTGGGCGGGCTTGCCGGCGGCCTCGCGCTCGTCGGGCGACTCGATTCCGTGATCGATGCCGTTGCGCACCATGTGCATCAGCGGGTCGTACAGCATCTCGACCATGCTCTTGTCGATGCGCACGTCCCCGCCGTCCATGTCGAAGCGGATCTTCTTGCCCTGCACGCGCGCCAGTTCCCGCACCACGCGGGGAAACTGGCCGAACAGCGTCTCCACCGGCACCACGCGCAGGTCCAGCGCCGATTCCCGCAGCCGGTCCACGGAGCGGCTGAGCTGGTTGTCGAGGTCCAGCAGTTCCCGCCGATGGCGCTCCAGCAACTCCTGAAGCGCGCGCACCTCCGGATCGGCGGCGCCGAGCCGGTCGGCCAGGGCGTTCACCGCCTGCTCCAGCCGGGTATCGTTGGCTAGCCCGTTCAGGTCGCCGGACAGCAGCACCATGCTGTCGATGCGGGCCATGAAGCGGTCGATGGTCTCCCCCTGCACGCGCAGCACGCCGCCGCCTGGCGAACCACCAGGGCGTGGCGGGGAGGCCGCGGGCGTGGTGGGTGGCTGGGTCGTGGCCGGCAGTGCCGGGGTAGGGGCGGGCGCGCCTTCCCCCGTATGCGAGGTCTCAGCCACCGGCACGACTGTGGTCGTGGCCGGGGCCGCTGCCGGCTGCCGCGCCGGTTCGGTTTCGGCCGTAGGGAGGGATGGGGTGGGAGCGCATCGGCGGATGTCCAGGAACTGGCCGCTGGGGTCGATGGAGGCCAGCGCGTCGCGCAGCGCGTCCAGGCTTTCCGGTGCGGCAATCAGCACCTTCAGCCAGGTCTTGCCGTCGATGAACTCGGGCCAGTTGGTGATGGCCTGCACCTTGGTGCCCAGCCACACCGCGAAGCCCGAGGCCACGTCGGCGGAGGTTTCCAGGAAGGCGGTCACCTCGTAGAGGCCGAGCGCCGCATCGGCCGTCGCGGCGCGCAGCAGGGTGGCGCTCTCCGGCGACAGGAAGCGCAGCAGCCCGGCGTCGAGGCCCAACGCCGCCAGATCCTCCGCCGTGAAGGGCCGCCTTGCGGCCGATTCGGCCTCGGCGCTGTCCACCACCTCGGCCAGCAGCGATTCCAGCGCGCCGACGCTGTCCGCGTCCAGATCCTCCGGCGGGTCGATGACGGCGCCATGCGCGATGCGGTCGATGGCCCGGCGCCCGTCCGCCAGCACCGCGGGCCAGCGCTCGTGCCGGTCGGGGGGCATGCGGCGGGCCACATCGGCGAAGCGGCGCACCAGCGACGCCGCGCGCGGCAGCTTCACGATGTCGAGCGTGGAGCCCATCCGCTCCAGCACCGCGGCCAAGTCGTCCCCGCCCGCGTCGGGGTCGGCCATCAGCGCCAGCGCGCGGGTGGCGCCGCGCGACAGGGCCTGCGCGTTGTGGTCGGCCAGAAGCGTGGCGAGGATGGCGGTGCCGGCGTCGCGCCCGGACAGGCGGCCGACGCGGGCGCTGGCCAACGCCACGGCTTGCAGGTTGCGCAGCACCCCATCGGCGTCGCGGTTCGCCACATCCTCGCGGAACTGGCGGAAGCTGTCGGCGAAGGGCAGGAAGTTCAGCCGTTCGCAGGCGATCTCCAACCGCTCCGCCGTGTCGTTCACCTCGTGGAAACCGTCCTCGTCCAGCGTGTCGATGTCCAGCGCGCGGGTCAGCGTCGCCATGCTGTCGCGCAGCAGATCGACGAAGATGCCCAGCAGCTTGTCGTTGTCGTGCAGCCGCGCCGGCTTCACTGGCTCGGGTGGAGCGGATGCCGTTGCCGGTGCGGCGGAACCGGGGTTGCCGATGGCCTCCAGCTTGGCGAGCAGCCCGGCCGGGGCCACCCCATCACGCCGTTCGCGTACCGCCAGATCCACGCAGGCGCGCAGGCCGTCCAGTGTCTCCAGCAGCGCCTCCGCCACGGCTTCCGACAGGGGGAGTGTTCCGGCGCGCACGCTGCCCAGCACGGTTTCCGCACCGTGGGCGAGCTTTTCCATGCCGAACAGGTCCATCGCCCGCGCGGCCCCCTTCAGCGAGTGGAAGGACCGGAACAGCGACGCCACACGCTCGCGCTCCGTCACCTCGGACGCGGCGGGGGACAGCAGCCGTTCGATGGCGTCGAAATGCTCGGTCGCCTCGATCCCGAACTGCTGCCAAAGGGTTTCGATCAGCTCGCTCATGTCAGCTCACCCGTCAGTCCACCTTGGGGCGGGTATCTCCGAGGCGCGCCGGGGCACCGTCACCCCTTCACCGGAGGGGGCAGGCCCGCGGCGCGCCGGATGGCGACGATGATGTCGTGCCCCTTCTTGTGGGCAAGGTCGAGGCTCATGGTGCCGGACGGCTTGGCGATGATCTCCACCGCACCCAGCGCGCGCGCCTCGTCCGCCTCGCTCGACCCGATCTGGGCGACCGACGAGATGATGATGATCTTCGCGCGGGAGGTCAGGGACAGGTGCTCCATCACCTCCAGCCCGCTCATCTCCGGCATTTCGATGTCGAGCAGGACGATGTCGGGCTTCAGCGCCTTGACCATCTCCAGCGCGACCTTGCCGTTCTCGGCCGCGCCGACCAGCTCCAGTTCCTCGTCGGACCGCACGATGTCGCCGATGATGGTGCGCATCAGCACGGAGTCATCGACCAGCAGTATCCTTGGCTTCGCCATCGGACGTTCGTTCCTATGCTTCCTGAATGTTGATGAGAAGATTCAGCTTCCGCGCGATGGAGGCGACGGGCAGCACCTCGCCCGCCACTCCGGCGCGGATCGCCGCCGTGGGCATGCCGTCCACGGCGCAGGACGCGGGATCCTGCACCAGCACGGGGCGCTGGCGGGCGGCGAGGCTTCTGGCCCCGTCCGTGCCGTCGTCGCCCATCCCGGTCAGGATCACGGCGACCGGTGCCTGTGCCTCCGCCGCGGCGGAGCGGAACAGGTGGTTGGCGGATGGGTGGTAAATCTCATTCGAATCGGTCATCGCCTGCAGCGCGAAGCGGCCGGAGGCCAGCCGGCGCACGGCCCAGTCGCCGCCGCCCTTCAGGATGGTGACGGTTCCGTTCTCCAGCGTCTGGCCCTCCGCCCCCTCGACCACCGGGCGCCTCAGCGAGCGGGTGAGGGAGGCGGCGAAGCCCGCTGTGAAAGTGGCGGGCATGTGCTGCGCCACCACCAGCGGGCAGGGCAGCGGACCAAGCGTGCCCAGCAGTTCCGCCAGCGCCACCGGCCCGCCGGTGGACACGCCGACGACGATCAGGTCTGGACGTCCGGATTTCGCGCCGAAGGCGGCGGCGGCGGCGGCGGGACGGCGCGCGGGCAGGGGCACAGGCTCTGGCTCAGGCTCCGGCACCGCTTCCGGAGTCGGCTGCGGCACCGGCTGAGTCGCGGCCATCCGCCAGCGGCCCCAGCGCCGCACCTTCTCCGTCACCTGCTTCTCGATGGAGGCGAGGTCGAGCTTCACGAAGGAGGTCGCCTTGCAGACGAAGTCCACCGCGCCGGCCTCCAGCGCCCGGATGGTGGCCTCCGCCCCCTCCGACGTGTCGTTGGACACCATGATGCAGGGCGGCCCCTTTTCGCGGGCGATGGCCTGCACGGATTCGATGCCGTCCATGATCGGCATGTTCAGGTCCATGGCGATGACGTGCGGCTTCAGCTTGCGCGACAGCCGCAGGGCCTCGGCTCCGTTGCGCGCCTCCCCGACGATTTCGATGTCGGCGGCCTGCTCCAGCATCTTGCGCAGGGCGACGCGCACGAAGTTGCTGTCATCCACGACCAGAAGGCGGATGCGCGGCTCCATCAGGCGACTCCTCCCGCCGGAAGCCGTGCCGGAACCGTGTCGGGCATCAGCCCTTCGGGGCGCAGCACGGGGA
>JAEZPL010000209.1 GCA_023413605.1 Pseudomonadota bacterium | reverse complement strand
GCAGTTGTTGATCTTGTGCGCGCCGGTGTGGTTCAGCTCCTCGCGCTTGAAATAGATCTTGGCGCCGCCGAGCTGTTCCGTCAGGCGTTCCGCGTAATAGAGCGGGTTCGGCCGACCCACATACTGCTTCAGATGCTGGCGGATGGCGCCTTCGAAGGCCGGGTCGGCCTTGGCCTCCTTGTAGGCTTTCTCCACCTCAAGGATCAGCGGCATCAGCGTCTCGGCGACGAAGCGTCCGCCATAGATTCCGAAATGCCCGCGTTCGTCGGGGCCGGAACGGTATGTGTTGGGTCTGGTCATGGCCTGGGAAACTGCCTGAAGCGGGTCGTACGGCACCCGGAAGGCGCCACCATAGCGGCGGAACGCCCGGATTTGAAGCGTCCGCCCACCACATTCCTCAAAATGCGGAAACCGCAACATGGCGCGGCGGACGGAAAGGGGCAAGGGGGCTTTCCCCATGCTTTCTCCCCGCGGGCTCACCCCCCGAGCGGCGGCGCGTACAGCAGCCCGCCCCGGTTCCACAGGCCGTTCAGCCCCCGTTCGAATCCGAACGGCGAGCCGGCGCCAAGGTGGCGGTCGAAGATCTCGCCGTAGTTCCCGACCTGCGTGACCACCCGCCAGCCCCAGCCGTCGTCCAGCCCCAGCCCCTTGCCCAGGCCCGGCGTGGCGCCCAGCAGCTTGCGCACCTCCGCGTCGGGAGCGTCCTTCATCGCGGCGGCGTTGGCGGCGGTGACGCCCTTTTCCTCGGCAAGGACGGTGATCAGGAAGACCCAGCGCACCACGTCGAACCAGCGCTTCTCGTCCATGCGCACCATCGGCCCCAGCGGTTCCTTGGAAATGACCTCGGGCAGGATCACGTAGTCGGCGCTGTTGGGCGCCTTGACGCGGCGCTGCGTGTGCAGGCTGATGCGGTCGCTGGTGAACAGGTCGCAGTGGTGGTTGAAGAAGGCCGACATCGCCCCCTCGTCGGATCGCACCCGCTTCAGGGTCAGCTGCGTGCGGCTGCGGGCCATCCAGCCTTCCAGGTTGCGCAGCGTGGTGGTCTGCTCGATGACGCAGACGGAGAGGCCGCCGGCCGCCGCCGCCCTCACCAGATCGTCCAGGCGCGCCACCCCCAGCGAGCGGTGGACGATGAAGCTCTGGCCGTCGAACAGGTACACCACCGGGAAATCGACGCCGAAGCTGGCGTCGCGCAGCAGGTTCCATGTGGTCCCTTCCATGACCACGTCCACCTCCCCGTTGCGCAGGACGGAAAAGCGGTTCTCGGTGTTGGCCTCCACGAACTCCACATGGTCGGCGTTGCCCGTGACGGCGGCGGCCAGCGCGCGGCACATGTCGATGAAGAAGCCCTGCCAGCGCCCGGAGCCGTCGACCGTCGACAGCCCCTGCCCCCGGGACGAGACGCCGCAGCGCAGCATCCCTTCGTCGCGCACCCGTTCCAGCGTGTCGGCCATCGCCGGGCCGCCACCGGGGGTCGCCCCCCAAAGCACACCCCAAAGCGCCGTGGCGATCAGCACCGCCACGAGAAACCGCATCGCCTGAAACTGCACTGCCCGAATCCGCATCGCCCGCATCCCCCTCTCCCGATCCGGCCCACGGGAACCGCGCCCAATCCTTCCAAAAATCCCTGCGGCAACCGGCGATGGTCAAGCCCCCTCGCCCGACGCCTGTTCCCCTTGCGCCCATCCCCCTTGCGCCCGGTGGGTGATTTGCACGCGGACGACCGCCCGTGTTATTCCACAACCTGACATCAGGAAGGGGGACAGGGGTATGCGGCTTCCCCGCGTGGGCGTGGCATTCCGCATCCTGGCGGGGCTGACGGTGATCGCCGGACTCACCGCCGCGACCGGCGTGGTGGCCGTCTCGCTCTTCTCGCGCTTCCAAGAGGGGTTTGAGCAGATCGCCACGGCCAAGGTGCCGGGCCTCGTCAGCGCCTCGCAGCTGGCGCAGCAGAGCGGCACGCTGGCCGCCAACGCCCCGGCCCTGGTGGCGGTGCAGAGCCAGTCGGTGCGCGAAGCGGTGATGGCGCGGCTGGGCGACCAGATCGTCCTGCTGGAGGATCTGATGGCCCGCCTGCGCGCCCGCGGCACCGACCCCGCCGATCTGGCCGAGCTGGAGCGCCGCAAGAACGAGCTGGTGGCGAATCTGCTGACCCTGAACAGCCAGGTGGAAAAGCAGCTCGCCGCCACCGCGGAGACGGGCGGGCTGGTCAACCGCCTGATGCTGCTGGCCGAGCGCATCCGCCAGTCCGAGGGCCACCTGCTGGACGAGCGCCCCCCGCCCGCCGACCCGACCGGGTTCGAGGCCGCCTACGCCCACGGCCGCATCGTCGACCACTGGACCGACGAGGCCTACAACGCGATCACCGTGATGCTGGCCGCCTCGCGCGCCGACCACGAGGCGCGGGTGGAGCGGCTGCGCAACGACTACCGCCGGCTGCTGGAACGCGCGGCGGCGGCGGTTGCGGCCCTTCCTCCCGATCTCGCCGCCGAGGCCGAGCCCCTGTACCGGGAGCTTCAGGACCTGGGGCTGGGCGAGCGCAACCTGTTCGCCAGCCGCCAGACCGAAATCGCGCTGACGCGCGCGATCAAGGGCGCCATCGCCCGCAACCAGAACGTCTCCGACCGGCTGGTCGCCGCCGTGTCCGACCATTTCCTGACCATCGAGCAGGACATCGCCCGGCGCTCCGCCGAGTTCCAGCGGGTGATCCACAACGGGCAACGCGCCGTGGTGGTCATGGCGCTGGTCTCGATCCTCGGCGCGCTGGGCATCTTCCTCTACATCCATAAGAACGTGGTGCGGCGCCTGCGCGGGTTGCAGGCGGCGATGACGGCCTCCGCCTCTGGGCGGCCGGTCACCATCCCGACGCGCGGTCAGGACGAGATCGCCGACATGGCCCGCGCCCTGCATTATTTCGTCAGCACCATCCGCGCCCGCGAACGTGACCTGTCGGACAGCGAGCGGCGCCTGCGCGCGATCCTGGAGCAGAGTCCGGTCGGCGTTTCCATCGGCCGGGCCGACGGCACGGTGGCCTTCGCCAACGCCCGCGCGGCGGAGCTGGCCGGCCG
>JAEZPL010000158.1 GCA_023413605.1 Pseudomonadota bacterium | reverse complement strand
ACCCTAACCCTCCCCCGCCCAGCGGGGGAGGGAGGGGCCCGCGGAGCTCTCGCGCAAGCGAAGCTTGCGCTGACGCGGCAGGCGGACCCATCGGGTCCGCTGAGAGCGGGAGGGTGGGGGCAACATCCCCCACGACGGCACCCTCACCCGCGATGCCGCGCCAGATACAGCGGCGTGCGCGACTTCGGCACCTTGAAGACGAAGTTGAAGCGCGCGACGTGGTAGCTGGGGTCGAAGCCGTAGAAGTTCAGGCGCATGCGCGCCAACTCCTCCCCGCGATAGGCCTCCAGCGGCTTCACCGCCTCATCCTCGGCACGGCGGCGGCGCTTGTCCTCCAGCAGCAGCGGCAGGGCCGGATCGGCGGCCAGCGCGCGGGCACGGTCCCGCACCTCCGCACGGAAATCCGCCACCCTGGACCCGAACCGGTCGTCCACCAGCCCGAGCCGGTGCGCCTCCGCCGTGCCCATGGGCAGGCGGGCCTGGGTGACGGCGCGGGCGTGCTCGTCTCCGACCCGCCGCGGCAGGACATAGGTCCAGTATTCGCTGCCGTAGAGATTCCCCATGCCCTTGTAGTGCGGGTTCAGCACCACCCCATCCCGCGCCCACACCCGGTCGGCGGCCAGCGCCAGGAAGACGCCGCCCGCCCCGGCGTTGCCGGCCAGAGCGGCGACGGTCAGCTTGTCGCCGGTGGTCAGGATGGCGCGGGCCAGATCGTCGATGGCGTTGATGGTCCGCCAGGACTCGTCGGCGGGGCTGTCCGCCGCCTCGATGACGTTCAGGTGGATGCCGTTGCTCCAGAAATCGTCGCCGCCGGCCAGCACGATCACCCGCACGTCGCGCCGGCAGGCCGCCTGATAGGCGGCGAGCAGCCGCTCGCACTGACGGGCGCTCATGGCGCCGTTGTAGAAGGGGAAATGCAGCCAGCCGACACCGTCCGCCTCCTCGTACCACAGGTCGCGGTAGCCGGGCGCTTCCGGCAGGCGTGCCGCCGCCTCCCCCAGCACCAGCGCGGCGGGCAGTTTCAGGGAAAGCCCGGTGTCCCACGGCTTCAGGTGCCCGATCCACACCGCTCCGTCCACCGTGGCGCGGCACACGGCGCCCTCGCAGCGGGCGACCAGGGCGCCGGGCTCGCCACGCAAGCCGTGGGCCGGGTGGGCGTCGAACAGGCTGACCTCCCGCCCCGCGATCCGGTCGCGCACGCCGGGCATGCCGTCGCCGCTGCGGACCTTGCGCAGCACCGCGACGGTGTCGTCGCGGCTCCAGTCGATGGCCCGGTCGGCCTGCCGCATCGCCGGACGAGGCCGCCCGAAGGCCACGGGATCAGTGGGATCGAAGGCTATGGGCCGGCCGCCGGCCGCGAACCGCTCCAGCGCGTCGAGCACCGCCGCGACCGCGGCCTCCGTCACCTCGTGCCGGTAGAGGCTCGCCTTGGGCGCCTCGCGCATCGCGAAGGGGATGGAGCGCCAGACGTCGCCCGCGTCCATCTCCCCGTTCGCCTGCAACAGGGTGACGCCCCATCGGCAATCTTGATTCGATGTGGCCCCCTCCAGCACCGCCCAATCCAGCGCCGAAGGTCCCCGATCACCGAGCGGGCCGGGATGCACGACGAGGCAGGGCACCCGCCGCCACACATCCTCCGGGATCGCGCGCTTCAGGAAGGGGGCGAGCACGAGGTCCGGGCCGAACAGCCCCACCGCCTCCCGCGTCACCGCGTCGTTGACGTCGAACTCCAGCGACAGCGCGTGCCCGCGCTCCGCCAACTCCACATGGAGGCGCTGGGCGAGGCTGTTGAAGGCGTGGCACAGGATCAGGATGCGCATCAAACCGCCTCCGCCCCTTGGTTCGATGAGGTTTGATGGTCGCGGAAGCGCCCGTAGGTGTAGTGCGCGGCGCAGCCGCCCTCCGCCGACACCATGCAGGAGCCCATGGGGTTCTCCGGCGTGCAGACCGTGGCGAACAGCTTGCAGTCGCTGGGCTTCTTCACCCCGCGCAGGATCGCCCCGCACTCGCAGCCCTTGTGGTCGGGCACGGACCGGCCGGGCACGGCGAAGCGCCGCTCCGCGTCGAAGGCGGCGTAGGCCTCCTTGATGCGCAGCCCGCTGTAGGGAACGGGGCCGAGGCCCCGCCATTCGAAGCTGCGCCGCATCTCGAACACGTCGGCGACCAGCTGCTGGGCCTTCACGTTGCCCTCGCGCGTCACGGCGCGGGTGAACTGGTTCTCCACCTCCGCCCGGCCCTCGTTCACCTGCCGGATCAGCATCAGGATGGCCTGGAGCACGTCCAGCGGCTCGAACCCCGCCACCACGACGGGCTTCCGGTATTCCTCCGCGAAATACTCGTAGGGGCGGCTGCCGATGATGACGGAGACGTGCGCCGGCCCGAGGAAGCCGTCCAGCGGCAGGGTGCCCAGGTCCCGCACCTCCGGGCTTTCCAGGATGTTCTGGATGGCCGACGGCGTCAGGACGTGATTGCAGAAAACGGTGAAGTTGGTCAGGCCCTTGGCCTGCGCCGCGCGGATGGCCAGCGCGGTGGGCGGGGTCGTGGTCTCGAAGCCGATGGCGAGGAAGACGACCTCGCGGCCCGGATTGTCCTCGGCGATGCGCAGCGCGTCCATGGTGGACAGCACCATGCGCACGTCGGCGCCCTGTGCCTTCGCCTTCAGCAGGCTGACGCGGGCGGAGCCCGGCACCCGCAGCACGTCGCCGTAGGTGCACAGGATCACCCCCGGCTGCCGCGCGATGGATATGGCGTCGTCGATCCGCCCCACCGGCAGGACGCAGACCGGGCAGCCCGGCCCGTGGATCATGCGCACGTTGGCCGGCAACAGGTCCGGAATGCCGTAGCGGGAGATGGCGTGCGTGTGCCCGCCGCAGAATTCCATCAGGTGATAGGCGCGCCCCGCCACCCCCGCTTTTCCCGCCTCCCGCCCGATGGCGGCGGCGATGCCGCGGGCGAGGTCCGCATCCCGGAATTCATCGACGTATTTCATGCCCTTCGCCCGTTCGTCCGACCAGCGCGGCATTTGGCCGGCCCAGCATGGAACGGGCGTTGATGCGGATCAAGAAAAGGGCGCGGAGGGCCATCCAATGCAATAGCCCTTCAATCCCCTCTCCCCAGGGGGGAGAGGGTTCCAAGCACCCGGCAATCCGCCCTTACCGCGACGCGCCCATCAGCGGCAGCGCCAGTTCCGGTCCGCGGTTGGTGTCCTCGATGGCGATGGCCGAGGAACCGGGGGAGCCCAGCGCCACGTTCACCGGACGCCCGTTGTTGTGGTTCTTCCACATCTCGTACAGCGCCAGCGCCGCGTAGATCTTGGCCTCGCGGCTGGTGTTGTAGAGCCACTCCTGCGTCGGGATCACGCGCAGCCCGCCGTTGCTGGTCTGCTCCACGCGCTCCGCCATGCGATAGCCGAGCTGGTTGTTGATGTTCGCCAGCAACCCGTCGAACCCGGAGGAGATGCGCCCGAACCCGGCCTCCGACGGAGCCACCCCGCCGCTGAGCGTGCTGGGCGTGCGCCGCTTCACGAGTTCGGAGAAGACCCACCCCTCCTCGCCCGTGCGCAGCGACCGCACGCCGATCCAGTTGCCTTCCTGCTTCAGCTCGATCACCTCGTCGCCGCGCCCGACCGTGGAGCGGATCGAGGCATCGTCCGACGGGGCGGCGCGCAGGTTCACCTTCTCGCCGGTCACCGTGTGGATGTCGCCGGGAGCCGCCGCCGCCGGCAGCGCGAACGCCGCCAACATGCCGATTCCCATGACCGAACCCAACAACGCCTTCGCTGTCCGTGACATGTCCACCCTCCCTCTACGCGCGCGCAACGCGCGCCCTTTCTCCTTCAACAAGCGAAGGCGGGAGTATGCTCCATGGGTACTGTTCGAAAGGCAGACGCTACGGCAAAGCGACCCGCAGCGGGCTGGCGCCCGCCGGCCAGACGCCGCGGTCCTCCGCTTTCGAGCCGTTGAACACCAGCCAGCTTTGCCGGCCATAATGCGGCAGCGGGCGCAGCAGCGCCTGCAAGGCCGCCGCGTCGTCGGCCGCCACCGCCAGCACCGCCCGCCCCTGCGGAGAGCGGAAGGCCCAGACCCGCGCCGTGCCGCGCTTGGCGAGGCTGTCCGGCACCGGCGGCAGCCGGTAGAGCGCCAGCAGACGGTCCACCCCTTCCGTCGTGCCGATCAGGGCCAGCGGAGCGACGGGGTCGGTGCGGTCGGGGGCGACGATGCGCGGCTTGCCGTCCGCCAGCTTTTCCGCCAGTCCCCGCGCCGCCTCCGCCGCGTCGCCATCGGCGGCGATCACGGTGTTCGCCGCGTGGTCGAGTGTCACGTCGCGCAGAATCGGCGGCGCCTCCCCCGGCGCCAGCCGGCGGAACAGGTCGAAGGCCGGGTCCACCGTGACCGCCTTCGGCGGCGCGCCGGTCGGAATGGTCGCGGAGGCCTCCCGCCCGTCCAGCTTTACCCGGCCCCACCGCGTGCCCTGCTCCGTCTCCACGGCCACCGGCACCGTCAGCGCGTAGGTGGGGGAGCCCTGTTGCAGGGTGACCGTCACGGCGTTGCCATCCGCCTTCGCCTCGGCAACGCGCAGCGTCGGCGCGCCGGTGCGGTCCAGCCATTGTTCGAAGAAGGGGCCGAGATCGCGGCCGGAAGCCGCCTCGAACGACCGCCGCAGGTCGGCCCAGCCCGCGTCCTGAAATTTGTGGTCGGCCCAGAAGCGGCGGATGCCGCCCATGAAGGCGCTCTCCCCGATCTCCGCGCGCAGCATATGGAACAGCATCGCCGCCTTGCCGTA
>JAEZPL010000062.1 GCA_023413605.1 Pseudomonadota bacterium | reverse complement strand
GGACGCGGCGTCGGCGACCCGGCTGCTGGTCAACCGGCTGCTGCACGGCCCGTCGGAGGCGCTGCGCTCGATGGCGGCGGACGCTGGTGGGGCCGGTCTGGCGGAGCGGGCGGCGGCGGAACGCCTGCTGCTTCAGCTGTTCCGGCTGGCGGAAGAAGACATGGCCCAAGAAGGCTTGAACAAGGACGATCGACGTGAGCCTGGACGAGAAGTTCAATAAGGTCGTGGCCCGCCATGATGAACTGCGGGACGCCCTGGCGGCGGGCACGGTGGACCCGGCGGACTTCGCCCGGCTGTCGAAGGAATACTCCGACCTCACGCCGGTCGCCGAGGCCATCGGCGAGCTGAAGAAGGCCAAGGCCGAGGCCGCCGACCTTGCCGGCATGATCGCCGATCCGGCCGGCGACGCGGAGATGAAGGCGCTGGCCGAGGAGGAGTTCGGCGACCTGACCCGCCGCATCCCCGACCTGGAGCGCCGCGTCCAGATTTCGCTGCTGCCCAAGGACGAGGCGGACGAAAAGAACGCCATCCTGGAGGTGCGCGCCGGCACCGGCGGCGACGAGGCCGCGCTGTTCGCCGCGGAGCTGTTCGAGATGTACCGCCGCTATTCGGCGCTGCGCGGCTGGCGGTTCGAGACGATGGAGATCAGCGAGACCGGCATCGGCGGCTACAAGGAAGCCATCGCCAACATCAGCGGCCGCGGCGTGTTCGCCCGCCTGAAGTTCGAATCGGGCGTTCACCGCGTGCAGCGCGTTCCGGCCACCGAGACCCAAGGCCGCATCCACACCTCCGCCGCCACCGTGGCCGTGCTGCCCGAGGCGGAGGAGGTGGACATCCACATCGACGAGAAGGACCTGCGCATCGACGTGTTCCGCTCCTCCGGCCCCGGCGGCCAGTCGGTGAACACGACGGACAGCGCGGTGCGCATCACGCACCTGCCCACCGGCCTCGTCGTCAGTCAACAGGACGAAAAGAGCCAGCACAAGAACAAGGCCAAGGCGCTGAAGGTGCTGCGCGCCCGCCTGTACGAGCGCGAACGCGAGGAAAAGGACAAGGTCCGCGCCGCCGACCGCAAGAACCAGGTGGGCTCCGGCGACCGGTCGGAACGCATCCGCACCTACAACTTCCCGCATGGGCGCGTGACCGACCACCGCATCAACCTGACGCTCTACAAGATCGACAAGGTGATGGCCGGCGAAGCGCTGGACGAATTGATCGAAGCCCTGATCGCCGAAGACCAGGCGGCACGCCTGTCGGAATTGCAGTGAGCTTCCGCATCGGCTCCTAAGCCCCCTCCACCGCCTGTGGCGGGGGAGGGTTGGGGAGGGGGCCAAGCGCCTCGCCGATCATGCGCGCAATCCCTTCAGGGCTGCTCAGCACATCGTTGTTCCAGAAACGCAGGATCCGCCAGCCGTGCTGTCGCAAATGCCTGTCCCGCGCGAGATCATGGCCGGAACCGGCATGCTGGCCGCCGTCCGCTTCCACGACCAGCATGGCTTCGACGCAGGCAAAATCCGCAATGTAGGGAGGAATGGGGTGCTGGCGCCGAAAATATCAACCACCAAGCTGGCGCCGCCGCACGATGGACCACAGCTTCCGCTCCGCGTCCGTCGGCTCGTGGCGCATGGTGCGCGCGCGGTCTCGTGTTTTCTCCGGGATACGGGGCATCGTGGGCGACCTTTTTCCCCCTCCCTAACCCTCCCCCGCTTTGCGGTGGAGGGGACAAAGCGCCGCATCGCGCTTTCTCCTTCCCCTGATCAAGGCGGAGAAGGGGCAGGGAGGGGGCGGTGACGCAGACTTTGAAACAGCTCCGCCGCGCCGCGGAGTCGCGCCTGCGCGAGGCCGGCGTCGACACGCCGGAACTGGACGCGCGGCTGCTGGTGGAGCACGCGCTGTCCCTCACCCGCAACGACCTCTTCACCAAGGCCGACACCCCCATTCCGGACGAAGACGCCGCGCGGCTGCGCGCGCTGATCGAGCGCCGGGCGTCGCATGAGCCGGTCGGGCGCATCCTCGGCCATCGGGAGTTCTGGACGCTCGACCTCGCCCTGAACGCCGACACGCTGGAGCCCCGGCCGGACACGGAAACGCTGGTCGAGGCGGTGCTGAAGGCCGTTCCCGATCGCGCCGCGCCGCTGCGCCTGCTCGACCTCGGCACCGGGACGGGCTGCATCCTGCTGGCGCTGCTGGCTGAATTGCCGAACGCGCTGGGCCTGGGCGTCGATCTCAGCCCCAACGCGGTCGCCGCCGCCGCGGCCAACGCGGAGCGCAACGGGCTGGGCGGCCGGGCGCGGTTCCAGACCGGGAACTGGGCGGAGGGACTGTCCGAACGGTTCGATGTCGTCGTCTCCAACCCGCCCTACATCCCCAGCGCCGACATCGCCACCCTGGCGCCGGAGGTGCGGGAGCATGACCCTCTGCGCGCGCTGGACGGCGGGGCGGACGGGCTGGACGCCTACCGGGTCATCGCCGCGCAGCTTCCCGGCCTGCTGGTTCCCGGCGGTGTCGCCGGGCTGGAGGTCGGGCAGGGGCAGGCGGGCGACGTGGCGCGGCTTCTCGACGCAACCGGGTTGATGCCTGTAGGCATTTTCAAGGATTTGGGCGGGATCGAACGCTGCGTTCTGGGGCGCAAAAGGCCCTGAAACCGGCTATCCCCCAAAAAAAAGGTTGGATTGCCGGGCCGTCCCGATTAGGGTGCAGGGTACGACGACGACCCTAGGGGCGACAGCTCCAGGGTTTTTCCTATGGCCGCCGGAAACTCCGCACGGATGGGTGGAGGTCCGCTTGGCCGCCCGGTTTTGGGGTGGGCACGTCGTTTTGCTCCCTGCGACCCATCCGCGGACACATCCGCGGCGGGCTCGGCGGCCAGAAAGGCCACCGAGGCATTCCGGGGATTGCGCTTCTCTTGCATGGGGCCATAAGAGCCAAATGAGACAAGGACCGAACTCCAGGCGCTCGCGCGGTCGTGGCAACGGCGGCGGCGGTGGTGGTGGCGGAGGTGGCGGCGGCGGCGGTGGTGGGGGCGGTGGAAACCGTCGCCAGAACGTTCCGCTGCGGCACCAGACGTTCGACAGCAATGGCCCGGACGTGCGCATCCGTGGCAACGCGTGGCAGGTCCATGAGAAATACCAGGCGCTGGCCCGCGATGCGGCCTCGTCCGGTGACCGGATCCAGGCGGAAAACTACCTGCAGCACGCGGAACATTATTTCCGCATCATCAACCAGATCCAGGAGTCGGAGAACCGCCAGCGCGGCAACGCCGGCGGGAACGGTCATGGGCAGCCGCAGAACGCGGGTGGCCAGACCGACGACGAGGACGCTGGTGAGGTCGGCGAAGAGACCGACGGCGCGGACGAGCGCGCCCCGCTGAACGCCTGACGCTGGACGCCGAACGCCTGAGCGTTCGGCGCCGCGCCGCCCGCCTTCAGGACAGCGCGTCTGTGGACAGGGTCACCGGGTCGCCCAGCGCGATCCGGCCGCCCCCCACCACGCGGGCATAAACGCCGCATTGCGTGTGGTCATAGCCGCGCTCCAGGATCGGCAGCGTGTTGAAATCGCGCGCGCCCGTCGCGGGGTTGACCTCGCTGGACGGACGGCAGTCCTTGTGGTCGCAGACGCGCAGCGTCGCTCCGCCGACCTGCAGCAGGGCGCCGATCCATTGGCGCTCCTCCCACGGTTCCAGCCCATCGATGATCAGGTTGGCGCGGAAGCGGCGCGGATCGACCGGCTGCTTGGCGACCCGTTCCTCCAGGTCGCGCACGCTGGCGAGATTCAGGATGGAGATCGCCGCCTCTTCCCGGTCGGTGTAGGCGAAGCCCCTGGCCTCGGCCAGCTTGGGCAGGCCGGGTGCCGCACCCGCCAGATAGGCGGCAAAGAACTGCTCGATCAGCATCCGGCCCATCGGCTGGTCCAGCCGCCCGCGCGACACGGGCTTGCCGCCGCGCCGGATGATCAGCGACTGGGTCGACTCGTCGAACTCGGCGTCGAGAAGCGCCAGCTTCTCGTTGCGGTCGAGCGTGAAGAAATCCTCGTTGGGCCGCCAGCCCTCGAACCCCGGGTCCAAGGCCGCCGGGCCATGCAGAATCCCATAGCGGCGGTCATAGGGAAGCGGCTGCCCGCTGACGAGGTCAACGGCGGGCAGGTCCTGGCCGCTCAGCCCCTTCACGGGGTAGCGGCGGATGGCGGCAACGGTCGCGGTCATTGCGTCGCAGCATGGTGTGACCGGCTGGATCCTGTCAACCGTTGCAATTGCAAACCGTCACCACCGTTCGGCGAGGGGCTCCTGCCCCAGGAACTCCGCCAGCCGCCGCCGGGTGGCCGGCGAGACATCGTCCGGCAGCCGGTCCAGCGGGAAGAAGCGCGCGTCCAGGATTTCCAGCCCGTCCGCCAGGGGCGTGCCGGACCAGTCGCGCACGACGAAGACGGCCACATGGTCGCTCGCCCCGTGCCGGAATCGGGCGTAGACGCCCAGCGGTTGCGGGTCGCTCTCCACCGTCAACCCGACCTCCTCGCGCACCTCCCGCCGCATGGCCTCGGCCAGGGTCTCGCCTTTTCCGACTCCGCCGCCCGGAAAATGCCAGCCGTCGATGTAGCTGTGCCGGATCAGCAGGACCGCGGCCGGGCGCCCCGCCTGCGACTCGTCCAGGATGATGGCGCGCACGCCCATGGTCAGCGGCCGGGCGATCCAGTGCCAGACGTTGCGGGCGTGCCAGGCGAGGCGGAGGAGGGGAGAGGTCAGGGATAGCGGCACGATCGGGCGGCGGGTCGTGGTGGCGATGGCCGTCATGCAGGAAGGTCCGCGCTGGTGATTGGGCTGGTGATCAAGAAGCGTGACCGCCAGACCCTAGCCGCACCGTCCCGTCCTGAGATAGACACGCATTCGGTGCGGGCGTCGCGAAAGGCTTAACGTCCCAGGAGCAGCGGCCAAAGGAACGCCCGCCAAAAGAAAGCTGGGGCAAATAACCATGTGCACGGGGTGGTCTTGCAACCGTCCGGCACTTTACCACATCTACGGCATCACAGCATCCTTGCGGATCGCACTGTTTACGTGGATCGGACTGACCGGGCTGCCTCGCGGACGGTCGGCAGAAGAATAAGG
>JAEZPL010000765.1 GCA_023413605.1 Pseudomonadota bacterium | reverse complement strand
GCTGTGAAGCTGCGTCGCCCCCCACTGTTCGTGCACGCGCGACCACGCCGTGGGCACCATCCCCTGGGTTCCGACCACCGGGCGGGGAAGCCAGGTGTGGTACGGCAGGTATTCGCCGAACGTGTCCGCCTCGTCGGCGACGATCAGCACGTCGTGTTCGGGGGCCTGGGTGAAGGTCAGGGTTTCCGACTGCACGGTGACGTGGCCGGTGTCCACCCGGCGGTTGGCGTCCTCGAACGCCCACTTTTTCTCTTCGACGATCTTGGCGCGGTACCGCTTGGCGGCGGCGCGCATCGCCTCGGCGAAGGCCTCGTCCTCCGGCGTGCGGCCGACCACCAGCAGCCAGTTCGACCATTTCCGCGACACCAGATACTGCGCCAGCGCGTCGGCCAGCATCCGCCGGCTGGGCGTCACGTGCAGCAGATTGGGGCGGCAGCGTTCGTTGCGCAGGTCGTCGTCGGGCGCGCGGGTGTTGAAGATCAGCATGTCCCGCGCTTCCGGCACCGCCGCGGCGGCGAGCAGATCGTCTTTCCGCAGGTCGGCGACCAGCAGCCGGATGCCCTGGCCGGCGAGGTCGCGCACCGCGTCCTCGACGCTCCCGTCGACGGGCACGGTCGTTTCCACCAGATCGAAGCGCTGGTTGAGGAAGCGGCCCGTCGTGTTGTTGTCGGCAATGGCGAGGCGGGCGCCCTGCGCCCCTTCGTCGTCCGTCACCGGTTCGAGGAAGGTCAGGGGAGTCCGCGGCTCCTCCGCGCGGGTCAGGTAGCCGATCCGGGCAACCATCGGCTCGGTTGCGGTCGGGTTGGCCGCCGTTGGATTGGCAGCCGTTGGATTGGCAGCCGTTGGATTGGCAGCCGGCGGGTTGGTCACCGTCTGGCTGGCAGCCCAGGTGGAGGCACCGGACAGGAGCGTCCATGCCACGACCAGAAGGAACAGGCTCCTCATCACAGCCCCTCCCCACCGCTGGCCATGCCCCGCAAACGGCGTGGCCGCGCTTGTTTTTTGTGAGATGTCGACAGGATGTGGGGACGCAACGTCGGCAACGCTACGTTTACTGAAGGATAAGGACTTCCCCTATTCCGCTGGCCGACCGGTCGCCGATCAGGCGGCGCGCACGGGTGCCGGTTGCCGGAAACCCCACCGGCCACGCCCCGGCCTGCACGAGGTCGCGCCGCATCAGTTCCAGGAACAGCCACTCGTTCATGCCTCCGTCATCGAAGCCGGCAGGAAAAGTCTCGGGAAGTTGGTGCAGCAGGATGGTGCCGCGGCGCATGGCGAGGCCGAGCCCGGGGCCGCAGCCTCCGCCCACGACGACGCTGCCGGCGATCATCCGCGCCCCGCAGAGGTCACCGGCCCGCCCGTGCACGGCGATCAATCCCCGCCGCATCCGCTCGCCCACGCGGTCGCCGGCATTCCCGCCGACGATGATGGAGCCCCCGGTCATGCCGCGCGGGCTGCCGGCCAGGGGTGCGCCCAGGAAATCCCCGGCGTCGCCCCCGACCCGCAGCCGCCCGCCGGCCATCTCGGCCCCGGCGAAGGCGCCGCAGTCCCCTTCGACCAGCAATGTGCCGCCGCGCATGCCGCTGCCGGCGTAGGCTCCGCAATCGCCTTCCACCAGGATCTCCCCGGCCGTCATGCCCACCCCCACGCGATCGAGCACGGCGCCGCCGGGGCGCAGGATCAGCGCGCCGGAGGGGCCGCCGTCCTGAAGCGTGAACAGCGCGTCCAGCCGCTGCCGCTCCCGCCCGCGGAGCAGGCCCAGGCCGGCCAGCGCGTCGCGGCCGCCGTCGGCCAGTCGTTCCGGGGCCAGCCGCTCCGGCAGCACGCCGGTCAGGTCGATGGGGGGGCCGCCGGCCTCGATAGCCGTGAGGACGAGACCCGTCATGCCATCACCTCGTGCAGGCGGAATTGATAGCGGCCCAGCTTGCCGCCGTAGTTGCCGGCGGTGACCGACACGACCCCCGCCGCGGCGCCCAGCGCGACCACCGCGCCGATGCCCGCGCGCATGGCGGCGGATACGGATTCCGGGCTTACGCCGTCGATCACCAGCTCAAGGACGGATTCCACCCCGTCCGGCACCAGCGACGCGACCGGAGCGGCGCGCAGCGTCGGACAAAAGGCGGTGTTGGTGGAGGCGATCTGGCCCTTGTACTTGGCCCCGATCTTGGAGCCTGAGCGGACCACCCCGCCGGGGAAGGGCAGGATCGCGCCGGGCACTTCGCGGATCGCCATCACGGCGGCCTGCGCCGCCACCAGCCCGGCATGCCGGTCGGCCGCCAGCAGGATGAAGTTTCCGCCGCCGACCCCCTCCACCAGCGCGGTCGTCGCCTCGCACAGGAATTCCCCGTCCATGACCGGGATGCGCCAGTAGCGCCGGCCGCCGATGCGCTTGGAAATCTGCCAGCCGTCGCCGAAGTAGCGCAGGCTGTTGCCGAGCGGGATCGTCGGCCCGTCCGACAGGCCGGCGTAGCAGGCCGACCCCGGCGAGGTCATCACGCACTGCCCGACGCGGCGCGCCACCTGCTTCGCCAGTTCCGCCTTGGACATGGCGAACAGCAGCACCGCGGCACCCGGCCGGGCGTCCGGCGTTTCCTCGGGCGGCAGCAGGCGTTCCACCGCCGCCTCGCAGCCGCAGGCGATGACCGAGGTGGCGAAGCCCGTCATGCTGAGCACCGCCGCCTGCACCCAGACCGGCGTGTCAGCCGTCACGATCAGCCGCGTGCCGAGCATGGGGAAGGCCTCGGCGAAGGTGTCCTCGATGTGCACGCCGTTGCGCTGCATCAGACGGCTCCCATCAGAAGGCCCTCATCAAAAGGCTCCCGGTTGGCAGGCGTGGCGGACGAGGCCGTCCCCGCCGCGGATCTCGTCCTCCGCGATGCGGAAGTGTTTCAGGCGCTGGCCCATGCGGTCGTCGAAGCGGCGGTGCATCCACGCCTCGATCTGCGGGTCGTAGGCCGGCTCCACCACATGGGTGCGGCCCCGCAGCAGCGCGACCACCCGACCGTCGCGGACGATCAGCCGGCCGTCCTTGAAGACGAGGTCGGGCTTTTCGAACATGGCGCGCCGGTCCGGCTGGTCGGTGTAGACGGTGATGTCCGCGGCGGCACCCGGCCCCAGGTGCCCACGGTCCGTCAGCCCCAGAATCCGCGCCGGGGCCGCGCGGGTCATCGTGGCGATCTCGCCCAGCGAATATTCCCGCGTCAGCGAACCGAGGATGGTGTGCTGCGGCAGGTCCGGGTGGAGTTCCCCCAGCTTGGCGAGGCGGTAATCACGGTCCATCAGCAGCCGGATCAGCTCCGGATAGCTGGTGAACGGGGCACCGTTGGGGTGGTCGGTCGTCAGGAAGATGCGCCAGGGATCGTCGATCAGCAGGAACAGTTCCAGCCCGATGGCCCATTGCAGCGCGTTGACGAAGGCCTTGTCGCGGTAGCGGAAGGGCACGACGCCGCAGCCCGCGTCGCATTCGATGTCCATCATCACCCACTTCTTCGGGTGGGCGAGCCGCGTGTTGCCCATCTGCGCCATGGTGTCGGCGGACGCGGTGACCGTCTGCCCGAACATGATCTGGCCGACGTCGACCGACAGGTTGGGCCGGCGGTTCACCGCCTCCGCCACCTGCGCCGCAGCGGACGAGAATTTCCGGTCCCCCTCCGCCCCGTAGGCATGGAACTGCACGTGGGTCAGGTGGAGGCGCAGGCCGTCCACCGCCTCGACGCTGTCGAGCGTCGCGGCCACGTTGCCCGGAACGCCGAGGTTGAAGCCGTGCAGATGCAGCGGGTGCGGGATGCCGAGCCGCTGCACCGCCGCTGCCAGCGCGGTGAGGATCCGGCGCGGCGTGATGGCGTGGAAAGGGCCAGCTTCGTCCACGTCCAGCCGGCGCTGGTTGTACTTGAAGGCGTTGATGCCGCCGGGGTTCACCGCCTTCACGGCAAGGCTGCGCGTGGCGTTCAGCATCCAGCCGACATAGTCGGCCACCGCCTCCTCCCCGGCACCGGACGCGAGCAGCTCCAGCAGCAGGTCGTCGTTGCCCAGCACCAGATAGCCGCCGGTGTCGATCAGCGGAATGTCCGCCATCTCCAGATGCGCGTGGCGGGCGTTGCTGGGCAGCATGGCGGGTTCGAAGGCCGCCGTGTAGCCCATCTGGGCGTAGCGGCAGCCCGTGACGTGGGTGGAGGGG
>JAEZPL010000756.1 GCA_023413605.1 Pseudomonadota bacterium | reverse complement strand
CCCAACACCATGATGCTGTTCGGCGACGCCAAGAAGGTCACCGAAGAGGTCGTGAAGTCGATGGAGTAAGCCGGGTCTTTACGGACTGTGGCGCAACGCAAAGCCCCGAGGCATCCTACGCCTCGGGGCTTTTCCTTTTTGCCCCTCATCAATGTCCAGGGTGACTTCGGAGGAAACCATGCCCGCCTACATCATCGCCGACGTGAAGGTGACCGACACCGTCGCCTACGAGCGGTACAAAGCGCTCACCCCCAACGCCATCACCAAGAATGGCGGCCGTTTCCTGGCGCGTGGTGGCCAGTCGGAGACGCTGGAGGGTGACTGGCAGCCCAACCGCGTGGTGATCCTGGAATTCCCGGACTACGCCACCGCCAAGGCCTTCTACGACAGCCCCGAATACCGCGAGGCCCGCGAAGCGCGCAAGGACGCGTCCGAGTTCAAAATGATCGTGGTGGATGGGGCGTAAGGGACGCCACCGCGTCGGCTGCCCGACCGAGAGACGAACCACGGAGACACAGAGGCACGAAGAATTTCGTGGATCTCTGTGCCTCCGTGTCTCCGTGGAGAGAACTCCGGTGGCCGTATCAGCCCTTCTTCACCCCGAAGCAATGCTCCGGTCCGGGGAAGCTGCGGGCCTTCACCTCGGCGGCGTAGGCCGCGGCGGCTTCGCTAACGTTGGTGCCGAGTTGGGCGTAGCGCTTCACGAACTTCGGCTGGAAGTCGCTGAACAGGCCCAGCATGTCGTCGGAAACCAGAACCTGCCCGTCGCAGACAGGCGAGGCGCCGATGCCGATGGTGGGGACCGCCACATCCTCGGTGATCTGGCGGGCCAGCGACTCGATGGTGCCCTCGATGACCAGGGAGAAGGCGCCGGCCTCCGCGATGGCCTTGGCGTCGGCACGGATGCGCTCGGCGCTCGCCGGGTCGCGGCCCACGGCCTTGTAGCCGCCGAGCGCGTTGACCGACTGCGGCAGCAGGCCGACATGGCCCATGACCGGCACGCCGCGGCTGGTCAGGAAGGCGACCGTCTCGGCCATCTCCGACCCGCCTTCCAGCTTCACGGCCTGGGCGCCGGTCTCCGCCATCACGCGGGCGGCGTTGCGGAAGGCGATCTGCGGGCTTTCCTGGTAGCTGCCGAAGGGCAGGTCGACGACGACGCAGGCGCGGGCCGAGCCACGCACCACGGCGGCGCCGTGGGCAATCATCAGGTCGAGCGTGACGGGAAGGGTGCTGTCAAAACCGTAGACCACCATGCCCAGCGAATCGCCGACCAGCAACAGGTCCACATGCGGGTCCAGAAGCCGGGCGACGGGGGCGGTGTAGGCGGTCAGGCAGACGATGGGATCGCCGCCCTTGCGGGCGCGCAGTGCCGGCACGGAAATCCGCGCGATGTCCTTGGAGGCGCTCATCGGTAATCCTCCCCGGGATTTTGTTTTTGTGAGAAGCGCGGTGCAGATACACCAAAACCGCCCGCACGACGATCGTGGGGCGGTAGGTGCAAGACACAAGAGGGGCTAGCGCGCGAACGCGCTTGGGTGCCCGGCGCGCCGAAGCGCGCCTGTCAGTCCGGCGCGAAACGCGCCCGGCGACTTAGTAGCCCTCGCGCTCCATACGCTTGCGGAGCAGCTTGCGGGTGCGACGCACCGCCTCAGCCTTCTCGCGAGCGCGCTTCTCCGAGGGCTTCTCGTAGTTCCGGCGCAGTTTCATTTCCCGGAAAATACCCTCGCGCTGCATCTTCTTCTTCAGCGCGCGGAGGGCCTGATCGACGTTGTTGTCTCGGACCAGAACTTGCACGTTTACCGTCACCCTTTCAAGTGAGCCGAGTTGCAATTAAGCAACAAACAGGCATGCGCTTGCGGGCGCACCCCTTGTGTGGACGATTGTGTAGCACGGACTGGGCCATCTGTGAAGTGGAGTCTTCAATCGATGAAAATTGAGTTCTGAATTCTGGAATAGGGCCACGCGCACGGAAGACCGTCCGCGGCGTTGGCGAAACAGTTGCCGGGGGCGTCGCGCCTCCCAGATAATGGAGCATGGCCCTGCTGAAGATCGCCCGCATGGGGCACCCGGTGCTGCGCACGGTCGCGGCCCCCGTCCCCGACCCGACCGACCCGGAGATCCGGCGGCTTGCCGCCGACATGATCGACACCATGATGGACGCGCCCGGTGTCGGGCTGGCGGCCCCGCAGGTGCACGAATCACGCCGCATCATCGTGTTCCGCGTGCCGTCCGACCGTTCCGGCGGCGAATCGGTGGAACCGACCGTGCTGGTCAATCCGGTGATCGAACCGGTCGGCGACGACATGGCGCTGGGCTGGGAAGGCTGCCTGTCGATTCCCGGCATGCGCGGCATCGTGCCGCGCCACACCCACATCCGCTATCGCGGAGTCGGGCTGGACGGCGAGCCCATCGAGCGGGAGGCCAGGGGCTTCCACGCCCGCGTCATCCAGCACGAAAACGACCATCTGGACGGCATACTTTACATCGACCGGATGCCCGATCTGCGCTATCTCGCGTTCAACGAAGAGGCGCACCACGTAACCGAGGCGCTGGAGCGGGAAGAGGAGGATTGACCATGGATGCTGCCCTGGACATGGACGTGGTGCGGGACGACATCCTGCTGTCCACGCTGCCCAACGTCGTTTTCGACGGTTGGAGCCTTCAGGCCCTGCGCGACGGCGCGCAGATGGCCGGCCACGACACGGCCACCATGC
>JAEZPL010000697.1 GCA_023413605.1 Pseudomonadota bacterium | reverse complement strand
CAACATGGCCGAGGGGCGCATCGGCATGAAGACCGGCCAGGGCTTCTACGATTTCTCCGCCATGGACGTGCCGGCCTACCAGAAGGAGACGCTCGGCCGTTTCGTGGCGCTGCTGCGGCATTCGGGCATGGCCCGGCCGCCGGCTTGAAAGGACCAGCGTAAAAGGGGCCAACGCACAAGAGCCCGTCACGACAAGAACGCGGACAACGAACACGGAGGGGTAGAGATGAACAAGGTGCAACCCGCCCACCGGGCCGCGCATCGGGCCGCACGCCCGATGCGGCGGCGCAGAGTCCTGGCGTCCGCGGCGGCCGCAATCCTTCTCGGCACTCTGGGCGGTGCCTTGGGACCGGCCAAGCCCGCCGCGGCGGAAGAGGTGATCCGCGCCGTGACGGCCTTTCCCAAGCCGGTGGAGTTCAGCCAGTCCTTCCTGCGCTTCGTCGACAAGGTGAACGCGATGGGCAAGGGCGTCGTGCGCATCACCTTCATGGGCGGGCCGGAGGTGATTCCCCCGACCCAGCAGTCCGACGCGGTGCGCCGCGGCGTGGTGGACATGCAGTACGGCCCCGGCACCTACTACCTCGCCGACGTGCCGGAGGTGGACGCCTTCGTCGGCAGCACCGTCACCCCGGCCGAGGCCCGGCAGAGCGGCGGCATGAAGATCATGCAGGACGTCTACGCGAAGAAGCTGGGCGCGCACCTGTTGGGCCTGTTCGATTCCGGCATCAACTTCTACATCTTCACGACCAAGGAGCCGAAACGGACCCCGGACGGCGGTGTCGACCTGTCCGGCATAAAGCTGCGCAGCCAGCCGATCTACCGCGAGCTGTTCACCACGCTGAACGCCACCTCCATCTCCATCCCCGTGTCGGAGGTCTACACCGGGCTTGAGCGCAACGTCGTGGACGGCATCGGCTGGCCGCTGGTCGGCGCGCTCGACCTGTCCTGGGACCGCTTCCTGAAGTACCGGATCGAGCCGGGCTTCTTCCAGGGCGACCTCGTCACGATGGTGAACCAGAAGAAGTGGGACTCCCTGTCGCCGAAGGCCCGCGAAATCCTGGAGAAGGCCGCCGCCGAGCACGAGACCGAGTCCTACACCCGCATGAAGGAGATCGCCGCCGCCACCGACCAGAAGGCGCAAGGCGCCGGGTTGAAGGTCGTGACTCTGCCCGACGGGCAGAAGTTCCGCGATCTGGCCAACGAAACGGCCTGGGCGCGGCTGAAGGCCAGCGGGTCGCCCCATTACGACGCGCTGCGCGCCGCCTTCTACAAGAAGTGATGCCGCAACGGCCTTCGCCCCAGCCCCGGAATGGAGGTGACATGGGCACTTCGACCGTATCCCAGCGCGGTGCCGGCGGCGGCCTGCACCGCGCGACGACGAACCCGATTCTCCAGGCCTACGACGGGCTGATCTATGGGCTGGCCATGCTGGGCGCGCTGGCGCTGGGGGCGGTGGTGGTGGTCATCCCCGTGGACGTCGTCATGCGCAACCTCGGCTTCCAGCCCATGATGTGGGTCAGCGCCGGGGTCGAATACGCCATGCTGTTCTCCGCCGCCTGCGGCGGGCCGTGGCTGGTGCGGGTGCGCGGGCACGTCGCCGTGGATTCCTTCGTCAACCTGCTCCCCACCCCCGTCCGCCGTGCGGTGGAGGTGGCGGTCCAGCTTCTGGCGGTCGGCGTGTGCGGCCTGCTGGCGTGGCGGGCCGGGGCGCTGGCGCTGGAGCAGATGGAGCGCGGCGGCGTGGACATCCGCGCCGTCGACATTCCGGGCTGGATCTCCTACGCCTGCCTGACGGTCTGCTTCGCGCTGGTGGCGCTGGAGTTCCTGCGGCTTCTGCTGCGCGGTGAGGCGCACGGCGGCCAGGGAGGCACGGCATGATGGCCTGGACCCTGTCGTCGGCCCTGATGGCCGGCGGAATCGTCGCGCTGATGGCGATGGGCACGCCCATCTTCGTCGCCTTCCTGGCGATCAACCTCGTCGGCGTCGTGCTGTTCATGGGCGGCATGCCGGGCGTGGACCAGCTGATCGCCAACGCCACGGAGTCGCTGACCACCTTCACGCTGGCCCCGGTGCCGCTGTTCCTGGTGATGGGGGAGCTGTTCTTCCACACCGGCCTCGCCATGCGTGTGTTCGACGCGCTGGACAAGTGCCTGGGCGGCGTGCGCGGGCGCCTGTCCTACCTGACCATCGGGGGCGGCACGCTGTTCGCCACGCTGTCGGGATCCTCGCTCGCCAACACGGCCCTTCTCGGCAGCCTGATGGTGCCGGAGATGCGCAAGCGCGGGTACAAGAACCACATGATCACCGGCCCGATCGTCGGCATCGGCGGTCTGGCGATGATCATCCCGCCGTCCACGCTGGCCGTGCTGCTGGGCAGCATCGGGCGCATCGACGTGGGCGCCCTGCTGATCGCCGGCGTGGTGCCCGGCCTGCTGCTGGCGGTCATGTATCTGCTCCTGGTCCGCATCCAGGTCGCCATCGACCCGGACGCCGCCCCCGGCTACCAGACGGAGCCGGCGACCTGGGGCGAGGCGCTGCGGGCGCTGGCGGTCAACGTGCTGCCCATGGGGCTGGTCGTCTTCTCGGTCATCGGGCTGATGCTGCTGGGCTGGGCGACTCCCACGGAATCCGCGGCCTTCGGCGCGCTGTCGGTGGTGATCCTGGCCGCCGCCTACCGGGTGCTGACCTGGAAGGTGATCGTCGCCTCGCTGCGCGGCACGCTGAACGTCACGGCGATGATGTTCCTGATCATCCTGGGCTCCTCCACCTTCAGCCAGATCCTCGCCTTCTCCGGCGCGACGTCCGGCCTGATCGGCTGGGCCACGGGGTTCGAGGTCAACGCCTACGTCATGCTGGCGATCATGGTGCTGGTGCTGATCGTGCTGGGCATGTTCATGGACCAGCTGTCCATGATGATGCTGACCCTGCCGATCTTCATGCCGCTGATCGCCGCCTACGGCTTCGACCCGGTGTGGTTCGGCGTCATCATGCTGCTGGCGCTGGAACTTGGACTGGCGACGCCGCCCTTCGGCATGCAGCTGTTCATCATGGTGGGCGTCAGCCCGCCGGGCACCAAACTGACCGACGTGGCCTGGGCCTGCGTGCCCTACATCCTGTGCACGCTGCTGATGATCGTTCTGCTTGCCATTTTCCCCGACCTGGCGTTGATGCTGCCGAAGGCCATGCTGTGAGAAGGGGGAATTCCGCCATGCCGAAGCCCGCGAAACGCGAACCGGAGGCCACCGGGAGCGCCGGCTTCGAGATCGAGGACTTCCTGCCCTACCAGTTGAACCGACTGGTCGGGCTGCTGAACGCCGACTACCAGCGCAAGCTCCACCGCCGGAAGATGACGCTGAACCACTGGCGCGTGCTGGCCGCCCTTCAGGCCGGCGAGCCGCTGATGGCCGGCGAGTTGGCCCGCGTCGCCGTGGTGGACCAGACGACGCTGTCGCGCCTGCTGGTCCGCATGGAGGAAAACGGCCTGATCCGCCGCGCCGTCCGCCACGACGACGCCCGTTTCCTGGAGGTCACCCTGACCGACCGCGGCCGCGAGGAGTTCCACCAGGTCCGCGCCATCGCGCTGCGCGAGTACGAGCGCCTGTTCTCCGGCCTGCCGGAGGAGGACGTCCGCGCCCTCTCCGGCCTCGTCGGCAAGGCCATCCGCCATCTGGAGCGGGGCTGAAGAATGAGGCCATGGGAACCCACAGCGGATGAGAATCCGCTTCAGCGGGGCCGCGCCTCGTCGCCCCCTTGCGGCGCGCTGATGATCAGCAACAGGTCGTTCGGCTGGATGATGTAGCGGTTGCGTTCGGTGAAGGCGATGTTGCGGCCGCGGCTGTGGACCTGCACCACCACGCCGGCTTCGATTTCCGCCATGGTCTTGCCGACGTCCTCGGGCTGCGCCCGGCGTTCGGTCAGAACCATCTCGCCGCCGGCCGACATCAGGTCGCACAGAAAGGGGGTGGCGTGCTGGCTCTCCACCGCGTCGGCCATGAGATAGCCGCCGATCTTCGGCGGCGACACCACGAGGTCGGCCCCGCCGAGGCTGGCGAGCTTGATGTTCTCCTCCTGCTTGATGTTGGCGACGATCCTGGTCGCGGCTGACAGGTGGCGCACGGTCAGAATCACCAGGATGGTGGTGTCGTCGCGGCCGGTGCTGACGATCACCGCCTTCGCCTGCCCGACGCAGGCCTTGGTCAGCGTCTCCTCGCTGGTGGCGTCACCCAGAAGGCCGATGAAACCAGCGTCGGCGGCCAGCTGAATGCGGTCCTCCGATCCGTCGATGACGACGATCCGGTCACCGGGATGCCCCTTGGAGACGATTTCCTGCGCGGCGATCAACCCGCTGTGGCCGAAGCCGCACAGCACGATGTGGCCGTGCAGCTGCTTTTGAATCCGGCTCAATCGAAAATCCTCCACAATCCGCTGCACGACGAGTTCGTAGGCGGTGCCCAGGAAAATGAACCAGATGAAGATGCGGATCGGCGTGACGGCGAAGGCGTCGATCAGCCGGGCGGTGTGGCTGACCGGTACGATGTCGCCGTAGCCGACGGTGGTCACCGTGATCATGGCGAAGTAGAGGACGTCAGGGAAACTGACGTTGCCGTCGATCTGGTCCTTCAGCCCGTCGCGGTCGAACCAGAACACTGCGATGACCAGCGCGATCAGGGCGATGACGATCATCACCCGGACCAGAAGCGTCTTTTCCGGTGACAGAACAGAGCGGACATGCAGAAGCCGTCCCTTGCGCAGTGAGGACTTGATCCACTGCCTGTCGGGGGTTCGCTGCTTTGCCAGTTTCTGCATCGACCTTTCGTCCGTTCGGACATCCCGTGGGCACCGAATGCCGGAACGCGGGATGCCTCCTTCGGACGCACGGTAAAGTAAGTAAAATTTGGAAACCAGCGTCAAAGACGCTGACCCTTGGCGGCGCCCTCACCCCTCCCACGTCGTGGCTCCCTTCCCTCTTCCGGGCGGGAGAAAGGCTTATTTTCAAACGTAAAGCATCAGCACCGCAAACACTGCGGCCAAACCCGCGCCAGCCTGCCATCCGTCAATTCCCACATCGAATTCCCACTATGCAAAGCATCGCGTCGCTGATATTTTAAGTTTGAAGATAGTCCAGGGGAAAAGCCGCTGCCTCCCACGAGAGGCGCGCACCGAAGCGGCGGGGAGGACAGATGGCCATCGATCAACTGCATGGCGGACAACTTCAGGGCGGGCCTGCTCACAGGCAGCGCCTCCGGGCCGAACCGGCATCCACCAGCCCGCAAGACGGCACCACGATCGAACCCACGCGGTACGAGCGCGGCGTCATCGGCTGGGCGGAACGGCTGCTGGATGCCGGGTCGGCGGTGATCATCCTGGCGATGGTCGGCGTCACCTGCGTGGATGTGGCGGGCCGCTACCTGTTTCACGCCCCGCTTCAAGGCGCCTACGAGCTGAACGAAATCCTGCTGCCGATGCTGGTCTTCCTCAGCCTGCCGGGGATCACGTGGCGGGACGGGCATGTGAAGGTCAGCCTTGTCGATTCCCTGCTGGGACGGCGGGCGAAGGCCGTCCGCGATTGCGCCTTCAACCTGCTGAGCGCGGCGGCGCTGGCGGTGCTGACCTGGCATCTGATCCTGCTGGCGGGCCGCAAGGCGGCCATCGGGGAGACCGCGGCGTCGCTGGGCATCGAGCTGGCGCCCATCGCCTACCTCGTCGCGGGCACGGTGGCGCTCAGCGCGCTGTGCCTCGTGCTCCGCTGCTTCCGCACACCGGAGGACGGTTCATGCTGATCCCGATCCTGGGCTTCGCGATCCTCTTCGTCCTGCTGTTCATCGGGCTGCCCATCGGCTGGGGCATGATGATCGTCGGCACCGTCGGCTTCGCCATGCTGGTGGACTGGCAGCCGGCGCTGTCCATGGCCGCGCAGATCACCTACGACACGGCGGCGAACTACAGCCTGACCGTGCTGCCGCTGTTCATCCTGATGGGCAACCTGATCAACATGGCCGGCCTGTCGCGCGACCTCTACAACGCGGCGGACGCCTTCGTCGGGCACCGGCGCGGCGGGCTCGCCATGGCGACCATCGTCGCCTGCGGCGGCTTCAGCGCGCTGTGCGGGTCCAGCATGGCGACGGCCGCGGCGATGTCGCGCGTCTCCCTACCCTCCATGCGGCGCTTCGGCTACGACGACAGCCTCGCGGCGGGCTCCATCGCGTCGGGAGGGACGCTCGGCATCCTGATCCCGCCCAGCGTCATCCTGGTGATCTACGGCATCCTGACCAACACCGACATCGGCAAGCTGTTCGCCGCCGGCATCCTGCCGGGCCTGCTGGGCATCTGCCTGTACGTGCTGGCGGTCGGCGTGGTGACCGCCCGGCGCCCTCACCTGGGGCCGCCCGGCGCGCGCAAGACGACGCGGGAGAAGATGCAGGCGGTGCGCAACGTCGGCCTTCTGGCGCTGCTGTTCGCCGTCATCATGGGCGGCATCTACGGCGGCGTCTTCACCCCGACGGAGGCCGCGGGCATCGGCGCCGCCGGTGCCCTGCTGCTGGCGCTGAAGCGCCGGGGGCTGAACTGGCCGCTCTATTGGGCGGTGCTGGTGGAATCGACCCGCACCACGGCGATGATGTTCGCGCTGGTCATCGGCGCGCTGATCTTCAACAACTTCATCACCGTCGCCGGCCTGCCCGACTACCTGATCGAGATCATCGACCACGCGCAGTTGTCGCCGCTGGGCGTCATCGTGCTGATCTGCGCCATCTACCTCGTGCTCGGCTGCGTGCTGGAGAGCATGTCGATGGTGCTGCTGACCGTGCCGGTCTTCTACCCGCTGGTGCAGAGCCTGGGCTTCGACCTGATCTGGTTCGGCATCATCGTCGTGGTGGTGACCGAAATCAGCCTGATCACCCCGCCCATCGGCCTGAACATCTTCGTCGTCAAGGCGATGATCCCGGACGTGAAGGTGTCGTCCATCATCCGCGGCGTGATGCCCTTCATCGCCGCCGACATCGTCCGGCTGGCCCTGCTGGTGCTGATCCCCTCCATCGTGATGCTGATCCCGGCGAGCATGTGAGCGCGCCCCGTCCTGAACAAGAGGAGTTGCCGACATGACCCAGTTTTCGACCGGACGCCGCCTCGCTCTGGGCCTTCTCGCCGCCGCCACGGTGCTGGGCACCGGCGCCGCCGCGATGGCCGAGACGGTGACCCTGCGCTTCTCGCGCTGGCTGCCGCCCAAGCACGAGATCATGACCGACATGATCGAGCCCTGGGCCAAGCAGGTGGCCGAGGTGACGGAGGGCCGCGTCAAGGTCCAGTTCATCAACGCGCTGGGCAAGCCGCAGGCGCATTACGACCTCGTCGCGACGGGGGCCGCCGACCTCGCCATGTCGGTGCACAGCTACAACCCCTCGCGCTTCGTGCTGACCCAGATGGGCGAGCTGCCGCTCTACAGCGAGAAGGGCGAGGACACGTCGGTCGCCCTGTGGCGCACCTACGCCAAGTTCTTCCAGAGCGCCAACGAGCATGAAGGCGTGAAGCTGCTGGGCATGTGGGCGACGCCGGCCAGCTACATCTTCACCACCAAGGACCAGCTCGCCGGCCTGGACGCCCTGAAGGGGCTGAAGCTGCGCTCCCCCAGCCCGATGTTCGACGAGACGGCGAAGCTGATCGGCGCCGTGCCGGTCAACGCCCCGGCGTCGGAAGGGTATGAGATGCTGTCGCGCGGCATCATCGACGGCATGTTCTTTCAGCACGACCAGATCGCCGCCTTCAAGCTGGACAAGCTGATGAAAAGCGCGGTCGTGAACAGCGGCGGCTTCGGCCATACCACCCAGTACATGATCATGAACCAGGCCAAGTGGGAGAAGATCAGCGAGGCCGACCGCGCGGCCATCGACAAGATCTCCGGCGAGGTGATCGCTCGCAACTTCAGCCGCATCTGGGACGAGAGCGAGGCCCGCGCCATCGCCGCGATGACCGCCGCCGGCCTGAAGACCCACCGCCCAACCGGCAAGGAGGACGAGGCCCTGCGCGCGCAGCTGACCTCCATCAAGGAGGGTTGGATCAAGGAGGCCAAGCAGCGCAACGTCGACGTGGATGGCGCGCTGGCCTTCTACGCGGAGCAGCTGAACGCCCTGAAGACCGCTGCGAAATAAAGACCGCAAACGACGTGACGCCGACCGTATCGAACGCAGAATCGTGGCCGCCCAGTGAAACGGGCGGACCGCAGGAGGAAAACCACCTCATGACCACGCAAATCCCCACCCCGGACACCACCCTGGATGGCGGGCTGCAATTGCTCCACCCGCCCGGGTGGCCGGCGCCCAAGGGCTACGCCAACGGCTATGCCGCGACGGGGCGTCTGGTCGTCGTCGGCGGCCAGATCGGCTGGGACGAGACCGGCACATTCCAGGCGCGGGATCTCGTCGGGCAGACCCGGCAGGTCCTGCTGAACATCGTCGCCGTCCTGAAGGAGGCGGGGGCGGAGCCGCACCACGTCGCGCGCATGACGTGGTTCGTGACCGACATCCAGGAATACCGGGAAAAGCTGCGCGACCTCGGCCGCGCCTATCGGGAGGTGATGGGCACCCATTTCCCGGCCATGACGCTGGTCCAGGTGGTGTCGCTGGTCGAGCCCGAGGCGAAAGTCGAGATCGAGGCGACCGCCATCATCCCGGGCCGCGCCTGACCCGATCCTGCCGCAGGCTGAAGGGAACCGCCGCCGAAGCCGCGCGCTCGGCAGCGGTTCCTGGGCGACGCCCCCTGGGAGAAGCACGCGCGACGCGTCAGTCGCCCGCCGCCTACCACTTTTGATCAAGGCGCCAAAACGCTGCACACTGGGTACGAGATTCAAATATTCAGAATCACAATTCAATTCTGGTCTGCGTCGCCGCATATATAAATGCGCGCTTGCGCAGTGAAAGATTAACCGGCCAATGTTAGACCAAGTCTAAATTGGGCAGTGATTCGACTGCTGGAACGGCATGGTCGGTGTATGTTTCACGTTTACGATTGCATCACCCAGCAGCACAGCCCATGGATGGTCCTGCTCGCGGGGGCTGTTTGCGCCTTCAGCTCCTGGGTGTCGCTCAATCTGGTGAGGCGGGCCGCCGCCGCGCGAGGGCGTGCGCGCTGGGGCTGGGTGGCGGCGGGGGCGACGGCGACGGGTGGCGGCATCTGGGCCACGCATTTCATCGCCATGCTGGCCTTCCAGTCCAGCATCCCCGTGGGCTACGACCTTGCCCTGACGGCGCTGTCCATCCTGATCGCCATCGTCGGCAGCGCCTTCGGCATCACGGCCGGCATCCGCGGCAACCGGCTCTGCGCCACGGTGGGCGGCGGCATCATCGGGGCGGCGGCCGACGCCATGCACTTCACGGGCATGGCGGCGCTCCAGGCGCCGGTCGATGTCCTCTACGACGCGCGTTACGTTTCCGCCTCCATCGTCGTTGGCGTGGTGCTGGGCGGTCTGGCCCTGCTGGCCGCGCTGAGGGACCGGTCCCTGACGAGTCTGGCGGCGGGAGCGGCGCTGCTGGCCGCCGGCATCTGCGGCCTGCATTTCACCGGCATGACCGGGGTGACGCTGGTCCCCGACCCGTTGGTCGGGATCACGGGCCAGATCCTGGCGCCGGAGTGGCTGGCGGTGGCCATCGCGGCGATCGCAACCGTGATCCTGACGCTGGGCCTCACCGGCTCCATCATCGACCAGCGGCTGGCCGACTGGTCGGCGCGCGAGGCCGACCGGCTGCGCGCCAGCGAGGAGCGATTCCGGCAGCTTGCCAACGCGACCACCGAAGGCATCGTGATCCACCGCGACGGCGAGATCCTGGATGTCAACCGTGCCATCGCCGATCTTCTGGGA
>JAEZPL010000079.1 GCA_023413605.1 Pseudomonadota bacterium | reverse complement strand
AGCCGCAGGTGGCGACGCCGAAGGAAGGCGACGAAAAGAACCTCATCACGGTGCCGAAGCCCAAGCCGAAGGCGAAGGGCAACAACGCGCCGCTGCCCATCAAGGGGCTGATCCCCGGCATGGCGGTGCATTACGCCCGCTGCTGCCACCCGCTGCCGGGCGACCGCATCGTCGGCATCGTGACCACGGGCAAGGGCGTCACCATCCACACCATCGACTGCGAGACGCTGGAAAGCTTCCACGAATCGCCGGAGCGCTGGATCGACGTCGCCTGGGACATCGGCCCCGACAACCCGGAGGAGCATGTCGGCCGCATCACGCTGGTGGTCGCGAACGAGCCGGGTTCGCTGGGAACGCTGTCGACGGTCATCGGCAAGAACGGCGGCAACATCACGAATCTGAAGATCACCAGCCGGAACACCGACTTTTTCGAGTTGCTGATCGACATCGACGTGAAGGACGCCAAGCATCTGACCAACATCATGGCGGCCCTGCGGGCGACACCGGCCATCAACGCGGTGGAGCGCGCGCGGGGGCGGTAGGGGCGCTATACTCCCGCCCAATCTTCGGGAGGAACCATGTCCACGCCAACCATCTTCAGCCGTCTGATCGCCGGTGAACTGCCCTGCGCAAAGGTCTATGAGGACGAGCAGACCTTCGCCTTCATGGACGCGGGGCAGGTGAACCCCGGCCACGTCCTCGTGGCGTTGAAACGTCCGGCGCCGACGATCCTCGACGTGACGGAGGACGAGGCCACGGCCCTGTTCCGCACCGTGCACAAGGTCGCCCGTGCCGTGCAGGAGGCCTTCCGGCCGGAGGGCATCACGCTTCTCCAGGCCAACAAGCCGGCCGGCTGGCAGACGGTGCCGCACATCCACGTGCATGTGGTGCCGCGCTTCGAGGGCGACGGCGCCGATCTCGTCTGGCCGCGCAACAACCCGCCGATGGACGAATTGAAGGCGCTCGCGGCGCGGATCGCGGTGGAGTGAAGGCGTGACGCGACGCCGCACCACCGCTATATAGACCAGATCACCGGGGCCTGCTGGACGTGCGCGGGGCCGGGTGCGATACCGGAGACCTTGATTATGCCCCGTCCTCTCCGCCTCGGCGTGAACATCGACCATGTGGCGACCGTCCGCAACGCGCGGGGCGGGCGGCACCCCGATCCCGTGCGCGCGGCGAAGCTGGCAGCCGAGGCCGGGGCCGACGGCATCACCGCCCACCTGCGCGAGGACCGGCGGCACATCGTCGATTCCGACATCGACCGGCTGATGGCCGAAATCGCGCTGCCGCTGAACCTGGAAATGGCGGCGACGGAGGAGATGCTGGGCATCGCGCTGCGCCACCGCCCGCACGCCTCCTGCCTCGTCCCGGAAAAGCGCACGGAGGTGACGACGGAAGGCGGCCTGGACGTGGTCGGACAGATGGAGCACCTGAAGCGCTATGTCGGCGAGCTTGGGGCGGCCGGCGTTCGGGTTTCCCTGTTCATCGACCCGGAGCCGGCGCAGTTGGACGCCGCGAAGGCGCTCGGCGCCCCGGTCGTGGAACTGCACACGGGCGCCTATTGCGACGCACCGGCCGGTCCGCAGCGCGAAGCGGAGCTGGCGCGCATCGTGCGCGCCGCCGCCCATGCTGAGGCCATCGGGCTGGAATGCCACGCCGGCCACGGGCTGAATTACGAGACGGTCGGCGCGGTGGCCGCGATCCCGACCATCGTGGAGCTGAACATCGGCCATTTCCTGATCGGCGAGGCGATCTTCGTCGGGCTGGGGAACACCCTCCAGCGCATGCGCGCCATCATGAAGGACGCGCGGGCTGCCGCGACGGCGGGGCAGGCCGCCTCATGATCCTGGGAATCGGCAACGACCTGATCGACATCCGCCGCATCGAACAATCGCTGGACCGCTTCGGCGAGCGTTTCATCAACCGCGTCTTCACCGACGTGGAGCGCGCCAAGTCGGAGCGCCGGGCCGGCGCCGCCGGGAAGCACAGCGCGCGGGCAGCCACCTACGCCAAGCGCTTCGCCGCCAAGGAGGCCTGCTCCAAAGCGCTGGGCACGGGGTTCCGCGACGGCGTGTTCTGGCGCGACATGGGGGTGGTGAACCTGCCGTCCGGCCAGCCGACCATGCGGTTGACCGGCGGGGCGCTGGACCGGCTGAAGGCGATCACGCCGCCGGGCATGCAGGCGCGCATCCACGTCACCCTGACCGACGAATACCCGATGGCGGAAGCCTTCGTCATCATCAGCGCCGAACCGATCGACGCACCCATCAACACCTCCACGGCATCCCCCGCATGACCATGAACAAACAGACGGCCTTGGCTGAAAAAAGCAAAGAGGCAGGCGGCTTTGCCGAAACGGTGAAGACGGTCTTCTACGCGGTGATCATCGCCTTCGGCGTCCGCACCTTCGCGTTCGAGCCGTTCAACATCCCATCGGGCTCCATGATCCCGACGCTGCTGATCGGCGACTATCTGTTCGTATCCAAGTATTCCTACGGATACAGCAAATACACGGTCGCCTTCGGCCTGCCCCTGTTCGAGGGCCGCATCATGGGCCACATGCCGGAACGCGGCGACGTCGCCGTGTTCAAGCTGCCGCGCGACAACAAGACCGACTACATCAAGCGCGTCGTCGGCCTGCCCGGCGACACGATCCAGATGATCGGCGGCGTCCTGCACATCAACGGCCAGCCGGTGAAGCGCGAGCGCATCGAGGATTACGTGTCGCGCGACGCGCTGGGCCGCGAGGTCCGCATCGCCCAATTCACGGAGACGCTGCCGAACGGCCGCACCCACCGCATCATCGAGGAATCGGACAACGGCCCGCTGGACAACACGCCGGCTTTCAAGGTGCCGGAAGGCCACCTGTTCATGATGGGCGACAACCGCGACAACTCGCTGGACAGCCGCGTTCCGTCGCAGGTGGGGTATGTCCCTCTGGAAAATCTGGTCGGCCGCGCCGAATTCCTGTTCTTCTCGCTTGAGGACGGGACGCGCTTCTTCGAGGTGTGGCGTTGGCCGATGGACCTGCGATTCAGCCGCCTGTTCAACGGTGTGAAGTAAGGGTGCGGTGAACG
>JAEZPL010000671.1 GCA_023413605.1 Pseudomonadota bacterium | reverse complement strand
GAGCGCCGCGCCACCGGGCGAAAGGTCGCCTCGCCGTCCTTGGTGCGGCGCGGCTCCGTGCGCATCGTCGCCGCCATGGCGACCCGCATCGCCCCCTTCACCGCCCGCGATCTCGCCACAGACCACGCGCGATGGCTCACGATCCGAGGAGCCCTGGACATGCGGCGCCAAGCCCGAGTGTGCCGGACGCGCTTTCGTCGCGACCAAGTGACCTACCTCGCTGACCTTGAAGGCCGAGCCTGCCAGCAAGCTTTGCCGACCTAGTTTTTTTTGGTTGTCGCTACGCGAAGAAGGTCAGGAGGGCCTGAGCCGTCTCCTCCGGCGCTTCCTCCGGGATGAAGTGGCCACTGGGCATGGAGTGCCCCTGGATGGCCGGGGCGTAGGGGCGCCAGATGCCCAGGGGGTCGTCGTAGAGGCGGCCCACGGCGCTCCGTTCGCCCCAGAGGGCGAGCGCGGGGCAGTCCACGGTGCGGCCCGCGGCGCGGTCTTCGCGGTCGTGGACCTGATCGATGGTGGCGGCGGCGCGGTAGTCCTCGCACATCGCGTGGACGGTGGCCGGGTTGCGGAAGGCGGTGAGATAGGCGGCCAGCGCTTCGGCGTCGAAGACCTCGGCGCTGCTGCCGATGGAGCCCAGCACGCGCCGCAGGTAGAACTCCGAGTCCAGGCCGATCATGTGCTCCGGCAGGCCGTTGGGCTGGATCAGGAAGAACCAGTGGTAATAGGCCGTCGCCATGCGCTGGTCGATGCGGGCGAACACCTCCAGCGTCGGCACGATGTCCAGGAAGGCCACGCGCTCCACCCGGTCCGGATGGTCGAGCACGAGGCGGTGCGCCACGCGGGCACCGCGATCGTGGCCGGCAAGGCGGAAGCGATCGTAACCCAGCGCCGCCATCACCTCCACCTGATCGAGAGCGGTGACGCGTTTGGAGTACGTCTCATGCTCCGGATCACCCGCAGGCTTGGCCGAATCGCCATAACCGCGCAGATCCGGCACCACCACCGTGAAGCGTTCGGCCAGCCTTGGGGCCACCCGGTGCCACATGACGTGGGACTGCGGAAACCCATGAAGCAGAAGCAGTGCAGGGCCGTCGCCCCCGATCAGGGCATGGATTTCCGCACCGCTGGTCGCGATGCGGCGCTCGGCGAATCCTTCGAACATGCGTGGTTCTCCCCCTATCCGTTTGAGTGGCGGCGTCGCCCAACCGCTCCGTTCAACCTTGGAAACCCTAAGGCCCTTTTCCGCGTTTTTCAGGCGATTGCTCGTGACCACAAACGGGAGATTGTCATGCGTACCCTGAAGAAGTTTGTTCTTCTTGCGATGCTCGGCGGCGCGCTTGGTTCCACGCTGGCCGCCTGCAACACCGTCGAAGGCATGGGCCAGGACGTGCAGGCCGGCGGCCGCGCCATGGAGCGTTCGTCGGACAACGTTCAGAAGAAGATGTAACGCGGCCAGGATTGCGGCAAAAGCCAGTGTATTCGTCCCCGTCCGCCACGCCGTTGCCGGCGGCGGGCGGGGACGCAAGGCTCAGATCAAAGCTTCATGCGCTTGATGGTGTTCGTCGTGCTCTGTCCGTCCACCAGTTCCGCCAGCACGACCTTGCCGCCGTAGCTCTGCACGAAATCGGCGCCGACCACCGTGGCGATGGTGTAGTCGGCCCCCTTCACCAGAACGTCGGGACGGAGCGCCCGGATCAGGGTTTCCGGCGTGTCCTCCCCAAAGACCACCACCAGATCGACGCAGGCCAGCGAGGCGAGCACCGTCGCCCGCGCCGTTTCGGCCTGCACGGGGCGCGTCTCGCCCTTCAGGCGCTTCACGGAAGCGTCGCTGTTCAGGCCGACCACCAGCACGTCGCAGGCCGCCTTGGCCTGGTTCAGCAGTGAGATGTGGCCGGGGTGCAGCAGGTCGAAGCAGCCGTTGGTGAAGCCCACCCGCTTGCCGCGCGCGCGCCAGCGCTCCGCCCATTCCACGGCCTGGGCCAGGGCCGCCACCTTCTGCTCGCCGCTGCGCCATTCCTGCTCGTGCAGGGCGGACAGCAGTTCCGGCGCGCGGACGACGGCGGTGCCGACCTTGCCCACCACGATGCCCGCCGCAAGGTTCGCCAGACGCGCCGCGTCGGCCAGATCCACGCCGACCGACAGGGCGGAGGTCAGCGTCGCCACCACCGTGTCGCCGGCGCCGGAAACGTCGAACACCTCCCGCGCCTTGGCCGGCAGGTGCGTCGCTTGGTCGCGGGTGATCACGGACATGCCGCGCTCGCTGCGCGTGGCGACCACGGCGTCGATGCCGCAGGTGTCGATCAGATACCGGCAGGCCGATTCGACCTCCGCGTCGGTGTCGGCCGGCATGCCGGTGGCCAGCATCAGTTCCTTGCGGTTGGGGGTCACGACGCTGGCGCCGCGGTAGCGGCCGAAGTCGTCGCCCTTGGGATCCACCACGACCGGCAGCCCGGCTTCCCGCGCGGCATGGATCAGCTGCGCGACCAGCCCGTCGGTCAGCACGCCCTTGCCGTAGTCGGACAGGATCACCGCGCCGACCGTCAGCATGCCGGTGCGGGCGGCGACCATCACCTCCTCCTCCGACTCGATGGCGGCGATGGTTTCGGCGTCGGCGCGCAGAAGCTGCTGGCGCCCGCCGATGAAGCGCGTCTTCACCGTGGTCTGCCGGCCGGGCTCCGCGATCAGGCCGCCGCCGTCGCCCGTCTCCCTCGCGATGAGGCGGACCAGCTCCAGCCCCGCCGCGTCCTCCCCCACCACGGAGACGAAGCGGCACCCCGCCCCCAGCGCCATCACGTTGGCGGCCACGTTGCCGGCGCCGCCGAGCATGGCCGTCTCGCGCTCGATCCGCAGGACCGGGATGGGCGCTTCGGGAGAGACGCGGTCGACCGAACCGTAGACGAACCGGTCGAGCATGACGTCGCCGACGCACAGCACGCTGGCGCGGGACAGGGAGTCGATGTGACGGGCAAGGTCGCTCATGCGCGACCTAGTACCAACCTTCCGCGATGGTTGCCAGCGCGGAGCGTGGCTCACGCGATGGTGAACGGTCCAGGCCGGGGCGTGAATGGCCGGCGGGCGGGGGCGATGCTACCTGAATGGGAACGCTGAGGGAGGGAGGGGCGCATTCCATGGCCGCGATGGAGCACGGCGGGCGGAACGGCATCGACGGGCAACAATCGACAGGGCGATCAACCGGGCAACGGACCGCGCGGTGGCTGCGCTGGTTGCCGCTGGCGCTGCTGGCCGCGGGGCTGGGGCTCGCCATGGCGCTGGGGCTGCATCGGCACCTGACGCTCGACGCGCTGGCCGCGCACCGGGAGGAGCTTGCGCGCTTCGTGACGGAGGAAGGGCTTCTGGCGGCGGCGGCCTATGTGGCGGTCTACGCGCTGGCGGTCGCCTTATCCGTGCCGGGGGCGACGGTGCTGACGCTGGCCGGCGGGTTCCTGTTCGGGACGGCCG
>JAEZPL010000648.1 GCA_023413605.1 Pseudomonadota bacterium | reverse complement strand
ATGCTGCTGACCGACCGCAACTTCGGCACCACCTTCTTCAACCCGGAAGGCGGCGGCGACCCGATCCTGTTCCAGCACCTGTTCTGGTTCTTCGGCCACCCCGAAGTCTACATCATGATCCTGCCGGGCTTCGGCATCGTCAGCCAGGTGGTCTCCACCTTTTCCAAGAAGCCGGTGTTCGGTTATCTGGGCATGGCCTACGCGATGGTCGCCATCGGCGTGGTCGGCTTCGTCGTGTGGGCGCACCACATGTACACGGTCGGCCTGGACGTGGACACGCGGGCCTATTTCACCGCGGCGACCATGATCATCGCGGTGCCCACGGGCGTGAAGATCTTCAGCTGGATCGCCACCATGTGGGGTGGCTCCATCGAGTTCAAGACGCCGATGCTGTTCGCGCTCGGCATGATCTTCCTGTTCACCGTCGGCGGCGTGTCGGGCGTGGTGCTGGCCAATGGCGGGTTGGACAAGGCGCTGCATGACACGTATTTCGTCGTCGCGCACTTCCACTATGTGCTGTCGCTGGGCGCGGTCTTTTCGATCTTCGCCGGCTGGTACTATTGGATCGGCAAAATGTCGGGCCACCAGTATCCGGAGTTCTGGGGCAAGGTGCATTTCTGGCTGACCTTCATCGGCACCAACCTGACCTTCTTCCCGCAGCATTTCCTGGGCACCGCCGGCATGCCGCGCCGCATTCCCGATTACCCGGACGCCTTTGCCGGCTGGAACCTGATTTCCTCGCTCGGCTCTTACGTGTCCTTCACCGGGCACATCATCTTCATCGTCACGGCGATCTGGACATTGCGGTACGGGGCGCGAGTCGGTGCGAATTACTGGGGACCGGGCGCCACGACGCTGGAATGGACGCTTAGTTCGCCGCCGCCTTACCACCAGTTCGAGCAGCTGCCTCAGGTCAAATAGCGGGGCAAAGAGTCGCACTCACTATACTTACTGGTATGACCAAGGGCCTAGTTCGCGCTAGGCTCTTTGTTTTATTGGGTTTCGGTCGGCGCGCATAAGTGGGTATGCGAGGCGCGGGGCGCGCGCGTTTACCCCTGGTTAAGATTCCGGGCATAAGGAATCGGCCGAACGGCAGAGGTGGTCCTTGTGAACCGGGGTGTGGCCCGGCGCACAGCGGGGATATCGGAGAAGCGGCACTATGCCGTCATCACGTTCCCGACCATCAACGCCAGCACCATTCGGAACCAGCGTCATGGCCCAATCCGTAACCCGTGCACTCAAAGCCATCAAGCGCCACAACGCCCAGCCGGAACAGATCGACCACGCCATTCTCTGTGCCATCAACGTGACGCTCTGCCTCCTGTCCGGCGGCAACGACCGGGTGGCCGAAGGTTTCAACAAAGACATCGCGATGAGCGGACGGGCCTTCGGGGTTCGATGCTGAGGGGCTTCCGCTCCACCGACTAATCTTCCTCCACTTCCTCTTCCAGCTTCCGCAGTTCATCCCGCAGCAGGTCGCGGGCTTCGGGCGGAAGATGACCGATCGCCTCGGCGAGGACGCGCAGACGCCGCCGAAGGCCGTAAACGGAATCCAGCAGGGACAGCACCACGGGCATCGCCTCGTCGTCCAGGGCAAGATCCTGGCGCAGGTCGCAGATCAGTTCCAGCCGTGCGACATCCGCTTCGCTGAAGACGTAACCGCCCCCCTCATGCTGCGGGCGGATCCAGTGGCGTTCCACCCACAGGGTCAGTTCGGTGGCGGTGACCCGCCGGCAGATCGCCAGAACCTCTTCCGTTCGCTGCGGCATGTCATGCGGCCTCCATGGCCCGGCGAGGGTTGTAGTCCGCCGCCCAGCCCCGAACGAACTCCTCCAGCGCGGGATCCGGCGCCTCCGGCAGCGCGATGCGCAGGGTCACATACTGGTCGCCGCGCGTGCCCTTCTGCGGGTCGGGAATGCCCTTGCCCTTCAGGCGCAGGCGGGTGCCGTTGTTGGCGCCCTTCGGCACGGTCAGCATCACCGCCCCGTCGGTGGTCGGCACGCGGACCTTGCCGCCCAGCACCGCTTCCGCCAGCGTGACCGGCAGGTCCAGGTGGACGTCGTCGCCCTCGCGCCGGAACCAGGGATGCGGGGCGATGGTCACGGTGATCAGCGCATCGCCCGGCGGGCCGCCGTTGCTGCCGGGCAGACCCTGGCCCTTCAGGCGGATCGTCGCCTGGTCCTCCAGCCCCGCCGGCAGGTCGATGTCGAGCGTCTTGCCGTCCGGCATGGTGACGCGGCGCTTGCCACCCTTGGCGGCATCAAGGAAATCGACGGTCAGCGCCAGGCTGAGGTTGCCGCCCTTGAGCGGCATGGACGCGCCCCCCTGCCCGAAGCCGCGCGAGAACCCTCGCCCGCCAAAAAGATCGGAGAAGATGTGCTCCAAGTCGTCGGAAGCGAAACCTTCCGCGTGGGTGTAGCGGGCACCGCCCGGCCCCTCCGCGAAATCGCGGTAGTATTGGCGCTGCGGGCGCTCCTGCCCGGACTCGTCGATCTCGCCACGGTCGAAGCGGGCGCGCTTCTCCGGATCGGACAACAGCGAGTATGCGGCGTTGATGTCCTTGAAGCGCTGCTCGGCTTCCGATTTTCCCGGATTCAGGTCGGGATGGTATTTCTTGGCAAGCTTTCGGAAGGCCTTGCGGATCTCGTCGTCCGACGCGGACGGAGAAACACCGAGGATTTCGTATGGGTTGCTCATGGCTTGATCGAGGTCCTGCGACAGGGGCCAGCGACAAGGTGATTGCGGAAGCTGCCGTGGGGATGAGCACGTCTGACGTGCCACATCAGACGTGTATGTGTTCAACAGCATGGCCCAAATCAAGAGGGCCTGTCGTACAGGTGATGCAGGGCGCCTGTGCTTGCGTCGGGGGTGACGATACGGCGCCGCGGACCAACATAGACATGACTGACCTTGTCCTCAATGTTGTCCCCAACGGCGGAACGCGCATCATGGCTTTCGTGTCCACCGACCAGGCGGTCGCCGACGTGCGGCGGCGCCACAAGTTCGGCAATCTTCTGCACTCCCTGATGCTGCTGGGCGGCATGGTGCTGCTTCTGGCGCTGTGCGGCTGGGTCCTGGCCGGGGTGGAAGGCGTGGTCTGGGCGATGATCGGCGGCGGAATCAGCCTGATCTTCAGCCCGCGCCTGTCGCCGCGGATGATCCTGGGCATGTTCGGCGCGCGCCGCCTGTCCTACGCGGAGGCCCCGCGCCTGTTCGAGGTGGTGGGCGCCATCTCCCGCCGCGCCGGCCTGCCGGCCCCGCCGGAGATCTGGTACGTCGCCAGCACGACGCTGAACGCCTTCGCGGTGGGCAGCCGCCGGCACGCGGCCATCGCGGTGACGGACGGCCTGCTGCGGTCCCTGTCGCTGCGGGAACTGGCCGGCGTGCTGGCGCACGAGGTGAGCCACATCCGCAACAACGACCTGATGGTCATGGGCCTCGCCGACACGGTGACGAATCTGACGCGGCTGATGTCGCTGTTCGGCATGGCGCTGCTGATTCTCAATCTGCCCCTGCTGATGATGAGCCAGCAGGCCGTTCCCTGGCTGCTGGTGCTGCTTCTTATCGCCGCACCCTGGGGCGGGGCGCTGATGCAGCTCGCCCTGTCCCGCACGCGGGAATTCGACGCGGATCTGGACGCCGCCCACCTGACCGGCGACCCGGAGGGCATCGCCTCGGCGCTCGCCCGCATCGACAGCCTCCAGCGCAGCCCGTGGGAGGGGCTGCGCTTTCCCGGTTCCCGTATTCCCAGGGGGCGCCAAAGCCAGAACATCCCGTCGCTGCTGCGCACCCACCCGCTGACGGAGGAGCGGGTGCGCCGCCTGATGGAACTGCGCACGCCGCCGCCCGTGCTGCCCCATCTGGACGCGATGCCGCTGCATCTGGTGATGCCGCGCACGGTGAGGCGGCCGCGCTACCGCCTGGGCGGCTACTGGTATTGAACGGTTACAGGCTTCGGCGCCTCCTCTCCTGGACTCCCGCTTCCTGCCCCGGTAGAACCGGTGGGCGCGGATCGTCGATTTGTCTCAAATTCCCGGGCCACCCGGTGGCGGAGGGGAGGGACGCGGTCCGCGGCGGTCGGTTGGTTTGAAAAGGCGGGTCTCCTCCATGACCTTTCAAGGGCGTTTGATCCTGCTGATCACCGGGCTGGTGACGGCGGCGGTGGCGGCGATCACGGCGATGCTGGTCTGGTCCACGCACGCCACGATGCAGGCTCGGGTGGAGACGGACGGCCGTCTGGCCGCGTCGATGCTGGCCCATTCCGCCGGGATGGCGCGCGACATCCCGCGCGACGTGGAGTCCCTGCTGGGCGAGCGGCTGCTGTCGGAGGCGACGCTCACCGCGCACCTCGTCGCGGTGATGGAGGCGTCAAAAGCGCCCGTCAAGCCCATCAACGACCGGCTGAAGGCCATCGCCGAATCCGGCGGCCCGGACGAGATGTGGGTGACCGACAACCGGGGCCGCGCCTATCTGCACAACCTGACCGGGCCGGATATCATCTTCGGCACCGATCCCAAGGCGCAGCCGCGGCAGGCTCCCTATTACGGCCTGCTGGGCCGCGCGCCGGAAAAGGTCGTCACCGACGCCGCCACCGAAGGCGGCAAGCTGATGAAGTTCGCCGGGGTGGCGGGCGTGGACAAACCGCGCATCGTCCAGGTGGGCGCCGACGTCCGCAAACTGGGCGACATCGCCAAGCGCGTCGGCGCGGACGGACTGATCGAGGCCCTGATGGCGACCAGGGAAGTGGACGCCGCGTGGCTGCTCGACCGCGAGGGCCGCGTTCTGAACCGCAGCGCCTTCGGCGACGCGAACGGCGGGCCGCTGTCCGACGCCGCGGTGGACGCGGCCAAGGAAACCGCGACGTCCGGCGAGATTCGTACCCTGAAGGAGGGAGCCTTCCTCACCGCCTTTGCTCCGGTGAAGGCCGGCGCGGGCGAGGGATCCGGAGTGGGGGCCGGTGTGGCCGTGGTGCGCCTGCCAGCCGGCGACGTGTCCGCCGCCGTGGTCCGCCAGTGGAAGATCGGCGTTCTGATCGGCGTGGTCGTGCTCGGCTTCGGCATCGCGGCCGGCGTGCGCTTCGCGCGCCGCCAGATGGCGCCGATCGAGCGGCTGGGCGAGGCCGTGGCCGCCGTGGAGGCCGGCCGCTTCAACCCCTTCACCCTGAACGAGGCGATGGAGCGCAACGACGAGATGGGCCGTCTGGCCCGCGTCTTCCGCACCATGGCCATGCAAGCCAACGCCCGCGAAGAGACGCTGGACGCCCAACTGTTGATGCGCTCGGCGGAACTGGAAACCACGTCCGAGAAGCTGGCCGCCGCCGAGGCCCTGATCGAGGAGGAGCAGCGCGCCGCGCGTGACGTGCAGGCCAGCCTGCTGCCGCGCCAGCTTCCGACCGGCCGCGACAGCCAGTTCTACGGCCTGCTGGTCCCCGGCCCGGCCGTCAGCGGCGATTTCTACGATGTGATCGAACTGGACGAGCAGCAGACGCTGATGATCGTGGCCGGCGTGTCCGGCGGCGGCGTGCCTGCGGCCTTCCTGATGCTGCTGGTGCGCGGCGCGATCCGCGAGTTGGCCAAGCCGGGCGCCACGCCGTCCGCCATCCTGGCCGGCGCCAACGACATCCTGTGCGGGCAGAGCCCCTTCGACGGATTCGCCACCGCCTTCGTCGCTTTGTACGACCGGGGCACCGGCGCGCTGCGCCATTCCAGCGCCGGCAACCGCGCGCCTTGCCGCGTGCTGGCCGATGGGACGGTGGTATCGCTCACGGATGCCGGCGGCCCGGCGCTGGGCGTGCGCAAGGGGGCGCCCTTCGGCGAGGCGATCACCAGGCTGGACCAGGACGACACGCTGTTCCTGTGCACCGACGCCATGCTTCGGGCCACCAACGCCCATCGCGAACCCTTCGGGGAGGAGCGGCTGGCCGCCGTGCTGCACCAGGGCCGCGGCCTGTCCGCGCGCGACCGGACGGAACTGGTCCTGCGCGCGATCGAGGCCCATGTGGCGGGTCGCGAGGGGTTGCCGGGCGACATCCTGTGCCTGTCGGTGCGCCGTCTGGTGCCCGCGGCCGAGGTGGTGGTGGAAGCCGCCCCGGCCTGATACGGTCGGCGGGCATCGGACGTGGTCATCCGCCGACCGTATGATACCGAAGGCGTTTGATGAGTTCCATCAAACGCCTTCGGTACAAACCCGACAGCACATTGCACAGCAATGTGCGAGAGGGTCATACGGCCGGCCGATCATGGAACTCTTCATGCGCCGGCCGTA
>JAEZPL010000074.1 GCA_023413605.1 Pseudomonadota bacterium | reverse complement strand
GCAGATCCAGACGTCGCGGTAGGCGGGCGGGATGGCCAGCTTGCGGATGCGCTCCAGCGTGTCCTCTTCGGTCACCGTCTTGCCGTCGGGCCATTTGTAGCTGAAGCCCTTGCCGGCGCGGCGGCGCCGGATGCCGGGCTCCTCGTCGGAGACGTAGACGAGGTCGGCGCAGGCGGCAGCCTCCTTGGATTCGGCTTGGGGATCGGTCTGGGTGTCGGTCGGCAGTGGCCCATCCATGGCGGAAACCCGTGACTGCGTTTCCACTCACAACGTCCGCTCGGGCCCTTTCGTTGCATGGCGCGGCGTTCCGCCCCGTTCGGAACGGTTTCTTCGCATGTGCGAAAGCCGTATCGTGGCGCGAGCTTTCCGATACCGGAGTTGGACGATGGAAGAGACCAAGCTGACCGCCGCCCTGCCGAACCTGGACATTCAGATCCTCCACCGCGAGGACCCGGAACGCGGCGCCGAAGTCATCGCCCTGCAGATCACCGCCACGCCGTCCTTCGATGCGGTGCGCGGCCTGTTCGGTCCGGCGCTGATGAATCCGATGCTGATGATGAATCCGGCCCTGAATCCGGCGGCCAACCCGCTGGCCAATAACCCGTTGATGGCCTTCTGGGCGGCCCCGATGCAGGTGTGGGTGGGCATGATGCAGCAGGCCTGGGCGCCGTGGCTGGGATTGCTGCCCGCGCCCGACCGTGCCGAAAAAGGCAAATGAACCGACCGGTGACCAAAAAGCGCCGGTAACGAATCGTTAGCAATGGAGGCCGACCCTTCGCATGAGTCTCATGCGGAAGGCGGTCATGTCCTCAGCGTCCTCTTGGCTGCGCGGTGCGGCCCTCTACCAGATCTATCCTTTGAGTTTCCTGGACCGGAACGGCGACGGCTGGGGCGATCTCGACGGCGTTCTGGACGGGATCGATCATGTGGCGTCGCTTGGCGTGGACGGGGTGTGGATCAGCCCCTTCTACCCGTCGCCGCTGAAGGATTTCGGTTATGACATCACCGACCACCGCGCGGTCGACCCGCGCATGGGGCGGCTGACGACCTTCGACCACATCGTGCACAAGGCGCACGCGCGCGGGCTGAAGGTGATCGTCGACCTGGTGTGCGGCCACACCTCCGACGCGCACCCCTGGTTCGCGGACAGCCGCCGGTCCCGCGATGGAGAGTTCGCCGACTGGTACGTCTGGGCCGACCCGCGGCCGGACGGGACGCCGCCCAACAATTGGCTGTCGGTCTTCGGCGGGGCCGCCTGGACCTGGGAGCCGCGGCGGCGCCAGTATTACCTGCACCATTTCCTGGCGAGCCAGCCCGCGCTGAACCTGCACAACCCAGCGGTGATGCAGGCGCTGTGCGACACGGCGGCCTTCTGGCTGGAACGCGGGGTGGACGGCTTCCGCATCGACGCGGTGGACTTCTTCGCCCACGACCCGCAGCTCCGCTCCAACCCCGCCATGGCGTGGAACGCGCCGGAGCCGCCCCTTAAACCTTTCGCCCTGCAACGGCACCTGTACGACATGATGCACCCGTCCGTACGCGACGTGCTGGCGAAGCTGCGCGCGGTGGTCGACCGGTATCCGGGCCGTGTGCTGCTGGGCGAACTGTCCAGCCAGCCCGGCGCCGGCCAGCGCATCGCCGCCTATTGCGGTCCGGAGGGGCTGCACGCCGCCTACACCCTGTCGCTCGCCAAGCAGCCCTTCTCGGCAAAAGCCTTCGCTGGCGCCCTGACCGGCACCCCCCGGCCGGAATCGATCTGCTGGAGCTTTTCCAACCACGACGTGGAACGCGCGGCGAGCCGCTGGCTGTCCCCTGGCGCCGATCCGAACCGCTTCAACGCGCTGCTGGCGGCGCTGTTTGCCGCTCTGCCCGGCACGCTCTGCCTCTATCAGGGGGAGGAACTGGCGCTGCCCAACGCGACGCTGGCGCATCACCAGCTCCAAGATCCCTTCGGCATCACCTACTGGCCGGAGTTCCAGGGACGCGACGGCAGCCGGACGCCGATGCCCTGGAGCGCCGACGCGGTGAACGCCGGCTTCTCGACATCGCGGGAACCCTGGCTGCCGGTGGCGGAGGCCCATCGTCCGCTGTCTATCGACCGGCAGGAACGCCAGCCCGGCAGCCCGCTGGACATCTGGCGGCAGGCGCTGCGCGTGCGCCGCAACCATGCCGCGCTGACGGCAGGGGTGGTGGAGGCGGTGGAGGACAAGGGAAGCGTCCTGGCCTTTGAACGTACGGTGGATGGGGAAAGCCTGCTGGCCGTCTTCAATCTCGCCGACGAGCCGGCGGAATATTCGCTGAAGCGGCAACCGCGCCTCGTCGCGCTGGACCTGCCGCGCCCACCCGGCGCGCCTGCGCCGGAGGTCGCCGCCGACGGGCGCACCCTGGTACTGCCGCCCCTGTCCGCCTATCTGGGTTTGCGGATGGACGCAGGCTGAGCCCGCGAAGACCAGACATGCGGATTTATGCAGTGAATTGATACGAAAACACTGCTTTGTTACGCTTACGAAAAATCCCCCGCAACAAGTGGTCTACCGGCCGCTTGGAACGAAAGGGAAGGCGACGTTCATGGGAGAAAGAGTCGTGAAAAGACGTGAGTTTCTGAAGACGGCGGGTGCCGGCGCCGCGGCTGCGGGCACGGGCTTGGCCGTTGCCGGCGTGGCCGCTCCGGCGATCGCGCAGTCGCAGCCGGAGATCCAGTGGCGCCTGGCGTCGAGCTTCCCGAAGAGCACCGACATCCTGCTCGGCGCGTCGGAGTTGATCGCCCGCCGCGTCGCCGAGAGCACCGACCGCAAATTCCAGATCCGCGTTCATCCCGCCGGCGAGATCGTCCCGGGCCTGCAGGTGCTCGACGCCGTCCAGAACGGTACGGTCCAGTGCGGCCACACCTGCGGTTACTATTATGTCGGCAAGGACCCGACCTTCGCCTTCGACACGGCGGTGCCCTTCGGTCCGAACGCGCGCCAGATGAACGCCTGGATGCAGGCGGGCGGTCTGGAGCTGATGCGCGCCTTCATGAAGAACCACAACGTCATCCAGTTCCCGGCCGGAAACACGGGCGCCCAGATGGGCGGCTGGTACCGCAAGGAAATCAAGTCCGCCGCCGACTTCCAGGGGCTGAAGATCCGCATCGCCGGCATCACCGGCCAGATCATGACGAAGATGGGCGCCACCCCGACCCAGATCGCGGGCAGCGACGTCTATCCGGCGCTTGAAAAGGGCGTCATCGACGCGACCGAATTCGTCGGCCCGTACGACGACGAGAAGCTCGGCTTCCATCAGGTCGCCAAGAATTACTACTATCCGGGCTGGTGGGAAGGCGGGCCGAACGTCTCGCTCTACGTCAACCTGCAGGAGTGGGAGAAGCTTCCCAAGTCCTACCAGTCGATCCTGACGGCGGCTTGTGCCGAGGCGAACACCT
>JAEZPL010000600.1 GCA_023413605.1 Pseudomonadota bacterium | reverse complement strand
GGCATCATCAACAATCATACCAGAAGCCAACAACGGCATGAACAGGGGCCGCCGGTCCGGCGGCACAGGGAAAACTCTCACAAAGGGACGACCGACATGACACTCTCTTCCAAATTCCGTGGTCGTGTTCTCGGTGCGGCGGCCGTAGCACTTCTCGGGGCGGCCGGCCTGTTCGCGGCGGCTTCCGCCAATGCTGCCGACGATGCGCTGGCCAAGCTGAAGGAGCAGGGCTTCGTCCGCATCGGCATCGCCAACGAGCCACCCTACACGGCGGTGAAGTCGGACGGCACCGTGTCGGGCGCTGCCCCTGACGTCGCCCGCGCCGTGATGCAGAAGCTGGGCGTCGGCGATGTCGTCGGGTCGATTTCCGAATACGGCGCGATGATTCCCGGCCTTCAGGCCCGCCGCTTCGACGTGGTCACCGCCGGCCTGTTCATGAAGCCGGAACGCTGCCGCGCCGTCGCCTACAGCCAGCCGATCCTGTGCGACGCGGAGGCCTTCGCGCTGAAGAAGGGCAACCCGCTCAAGCTTGTCTCCTACGAGGACATCGCCAAGAACCCGAACGCCAAGATCGGCGCGCCGGGCGGCGGCACGGAGGAGAAGCTGGCGCTCCAGGCCGGCGTTCCGCGCGAGCGCGTGATCGTCGTTCCGGACCCGCAGAGCGGCCTGAAGATGCTGCAGGACGGGCGCATCGACGTCTATTCGCTGCCGGTGCTGTCGATCAACGACCTGCTGGGCAAGGCCAACGATCCGTCGCTGGAGGTGGTCGCCCCGGTGAAGGGCGCGCCCGTCTATTGCGATGGCGCCGCCTTCCGCAAGCAGGACGTCGCCCTGCGCGACGCCTTCGACAAGGTGCTGGCGGAGATGAAGGCGTCCGGCGAGTTCGCCAAGATCGTCGAGCCCTACGGCTTCTCCGCCGAGGCCGCCAAGCAGACGACCCGCGAACAGCTCTGCGGCGGGCCGAACTGACCAACCGCAACGGGAAGCCGGCCACCTCCATGGCGAAGGGGAAACCACCTCCCCTCCGTCATCCCAGTCTTCCCTGGAATGACGGAGGGGACGTTCCGCCTACAGATACCGCAGCAGCAGCCGTGCCGCCGCGTCGCGCAGCTTGACGGGAAAGCTGCGCTGGTCCAGGTCGGCCAGGGTGACGCGGCGGCACCGGCGCGTGTCGATGGCGTCGTCGATCTCGGCGGCGAAGCCCTCGCTGTAGACCTCCAGGTCCAGTTCGAAATTCAAGCGAAGGCTGCGCACGTCCCAGTTGGCGCTGCCCACCAGCGCCCAGCAGCCGTCCACCGCCATCAGCTTGGAATGAACGAAGGGTGGCGGCGCGTGCCAGACCCGGCAGCCGGCGGCGACCAGTGGGCGGATTTGCGTCGGCACGGCCCAATCCAGCACCATGTGGTTCCCTTTGCCCGGAATCACGATGTCCACGTCGATGCCGCGCAGCGCCGCCATCTCCAGCGCGCTGCACAGCCGGTCGTCGGGCAGGAAATAGGGTGAGGCGATGCGGATCGTCCGCCGTGCCACGGCGACGGCGTTCAGCAACACGGATTCCAGCTTCCCAAGATCCTGGTCGGGGCCGGAGGTGACGACGCGGGCGGCGATATCGCCGATGTCGGTCAGCGCCGGAAACCAGGCCGGGCCGGACAGGCCTTCCCCCGACGCGAACTGCCAGTCCTCGGCGAAGGCCTCCATCAACTGCGCGATCACCGGGCCTTCGACGTGGAAATGCGTGTCGCGGACGGGGTGGCGCGGGTTGTCGGCCAGGATGTTTTCGGCCCCGATGTTGAGGCCGCCGGTGAAGCCGATCCGGCCGTCCACCACCAGGATTTTCTTGTGGTTGCGCAGGTTCAGGAAGGGCATGCGCCAGGGCAGGGGGGAGTGCAGGAAGCGCGCCGCCGGAATCCCCTCGGCTCGCAGCCGGTGGTAGGCCGGCGACAGAAGATAATTCCCGCCGATCCCGTCGATCAGCACCCGCACCTCGACCCCCCGCCGCCGCGCCGCCGCCAGCGCCGCAATGAAGGCGTTGCCGGCCGCGTCGGCGCGGAAGATGTAGCTGGACAGCGCGATGCTGGACCGCGCCGCCCCGATGGCCTCCAGCATGTGGGGATAGGCGCCGTCCCCGGCGGCCAGCATGGCGATGCGGTTGCCGGATTCGATGCCGCGGCCGGTGATCCGCTCCACCGCCGCCGCCAGCCCTTCGAAGGGAACCAGCGGATTGTCGCCGCCCGACCGCGCCCGCAGCGACGGCCTTTGCAACTGCTCCGCCCGCGTGCGCACCCGGTTGATGCCCAGCATGACGTACAGCAGGCTGCCGATGATCGGCGATAACCAGGCCAGCCCGATCCAGCCGATGGCCGACGCCACGTCCCGCTTGCGCAGCAGCGCGTGCACGGTGACCCCCGCCGCCGACGCGACGTGCAGCAGCATGACGAGGTAGGGGGCAGCGTCCTGGACCGGCATCGGGCGTCGTCCTTTCATTGCAAAAGGGGCCGTTGCAAGTTGGGCCGTCAATCCGCGCTGTACAGATCCTCGATGAGATTCAACAGGAGCTCCAGTTCAGCCGACCGTTCGTCCCGGCGGTGGCTCATGATCACCGGGACCATGGCCTTCGCCTCGTCGAGCGGCCGATAGACGACGTCGTCGCGCTTCAACCGCTGGACCGAGGCCGGGACGAGGCAGATCCCGGCGTTGGCGGCCACCAGCCCCAGCGCCGTCTGCAACTCCCGCACCTCGTGCACCGTGCTTGGCCGCAATTCACGCTCACGGTAGAGCGCCAGCACCTCGTCGGCGAAGCTCGGGCGCGGCGCCTTGGGGAACACGATCAGGGCTTCCCCGGCGATGTCGTCCAGCCGCAGCCGCTCCTCCTGCTCCACGAGGCGATGGCCGGCCGGCAGGGCGGCGACGAGGCTTTCGTTGCGCAGGATGCGCCGCTCCACCGCCGGGTCCTCCAGAGGGATGCGCCCGAAGCCGACGTCGATGCGCGCCTCCTTCAGGGCGGCCAGCTGCTCCAGCGTCGTGAGTTCCAGAAGGGTGAGTTCAACCTGCGGGCAGGCGTCGCGGTACCGCCGGATGACCTCAGGCAGATGGCCGTACAGCAGGGACGGCACGAAACCGATGCTGAGCCGGCGTCGCTCCACGTTGCGGAGGTGCCGCGCCATGGCGTGGATGTCCTCCACACGCTCCAGCACCTGCACCGCCTGTTCGTGCAGCAGGCGCCCGGCGTCGGTTAGGCGCAGCGGGCGGCTGCCGCGCTCAATCAGGACGAGCCCCAGCTCCTCCTCAAGTTGCTGAACCTGCCGGCTGAGCGGTGGCTGTGCGATGTGCAGGCGCTCCGCGGCACGTGTGAAACTCCGTTCGCTTGCAACGGTCACGAAGTAACGGAGGTGACGAAGTTCCAGGGGAGACCTCCCGACCGAAGGTATAACCGCGCTTTCACGCATTGCTGCACCCGCTCAATGGCTGGGGCGCACACCGCCTCCATACCCTACGGGTATAAATCCAGACAAACATGGTCTTTTACTTCCAGACTGGCAAGCCCTATTGATTTCAAACATAGTTTGAACCGGGAGCATTCACGGCATGGTGCAAATCGAAGAGATCGAAACAATACTCGTCGATCTCCCAACCATTCGCCCGCATGTCCTGTCTATGGCGACCATGCATCGCCAGTCCATGGTCATCGTCAAGATCCGTTCGTCTGACGGGATCCTTGGAATCGGCGAAGGCACGACGATCGGCGGACTGAGCTACGGCGGCGAAAGCCCGGAAGGCATCAAGCTCGCCATCGACACCTACATCGCCCCGGTGCTGCGCGCCTGCGATCCCCGGCAGGTCGCCGCGGCGATGGCGCAGGTCGGCCGGGTCGTGGTCGGCAACCATTTCGCCAAGTCGGCGGTGGAGACCGCGCTGCTGGACGCCATGGGCAAGCGCGCCGGGCTTCCGGTTTCCGAACTGCTCGGCGGGCGCCGCCGCGACCGGCTGCCCATCGCCTGGACGCTGGCCAGCGGCGACACCGGCCGGGACATCGACGAAGCGGAACAGATGCTGGCGCAGCGCCGCCACAACATCTTCAAGCTGAAGATCGGCAAGCGCGCGGTGAAGGATGACGTGTCCCACGTCGCCGCGATCAAGCGGGCCGTGGGCGACCGGGCGAGCGTGCGCGTCGACGTGAACCAAGCCTGGGACGAAGTGTCCGCACGCGTCGGAATCGCAGCGCTGCAGGACGCCGGGGTCGACCTGATCGAACAGCCCATCATGCGCAGCAACCGCGCCGGGCAGGCCGATCTGGTCCGGCGCTTCCGCGTCGCCATCATGGCGGATGAGTCGCTGCAAGGCCCGACGGACGCCTTCGACGTGGCCCGCGACCGCGCCGCCGACGTCTTCGCCGTCAAGATCGCGCAGTCCGGCGGCCTGTTCGCCGGCGGCCGCGTCGCGGCCATCGCCGACGCGGCGGGCGTCGGCCTTTACGGCGGCACGATGCTGGAAGGCGGGGTCGGCACGGTGGCATCCGCCCACCTGTTCGCGACCTTCCCGCACCTGCAATGGGGCACGGAGCTGTTCGGCCCGCTGCTGCTGACCGAGGAAATTCTGGCGACGCCGCTCGCCTACGGCGACTTCTCGCTCCCCGTGCCGACCGGCCCCGGCCTCGGCATCGACCTGGACGAGGACCGCCTCGCCTTCTTCCGCCGCGACCGGACGTCCACCGTCCATGCGGCGCCCAAATCCCGTCTGGAGAACTGATCATGCTGTTTCACGTCAAGATGGATGTCCATCTGCCGCCGGACATGCCGGCGGAAAAGGCCGACCGCCTGAAGAAGACGGAGCGCGAGCGGGCCCAGGAACTCCAGCGTGCCGGCATCTGGCGTCATCTGTGGCGCATCGCCGGCCAGTATTCGAACGTCAGCGTCTTTGACGTCGGCAGCCCTGCGGAACTGCACGACATCGTCTCGACGCTGCCGCTTTTCCCCTACATGACGATCAGCGTCACCCCCCTGTGCCGGCACCCGTCGTCCATCCACGACGACGACCGCTGAAGGCGACCGCTGAGTTCACCTCAACACCACCAAATCATAATTCGGAGAAACGCCATGGATCGGGCCATCGTCGACAGCCTTCTGACCCGGCTTCAGAGCAACCAGTGCAAGCCGGCCAACGAGCGTGTGAAGGTCATCGTGGACCGGATCGTCCACGATCTCTTCCACGCCATGAACGACCTGAACGTCACGCCGGACGAGTTTTGGACCGCCGTCAACTACCTGACGGAAGCCGGCCGCAACAACGAGTTCGGCCTGATCGCCGCCGGCCTGGGCTTCGAGCACTTCCTTGACGTCATGATGGACGAGCAGGACAAGGCCGCGGGCGTCGAAGGCGGCACCCCGCGCACCATCGAAGGCCCGCTCTACGTGGCCGGCGCCCCGGTCTGCCAGGGTGAAGGCCGGCTGGACGACGGCACGGAAGAGGGCGAGGTCCTGTTCATGGACGGCGTCGTGACCGACACCAGCGGCAAGCCGATCGCCGGCGCCCTTGTGGAGGTGTGGCACGCCAACACGCTCGGCAACTACTCCTACTTCGACAAGTCGCAGAGCCCCTACAACCTGCGCCGCACCATCGTGACCGACGCGGAGGGCCGCTACCGCTTCCGTTCGATCCTGCCGTCGGGCTACGGCTGCCCGCCGAACGGCTCGACGCAGCAGCTGCTCGACCAGCTCGGCCGCCACGGGCGCCGTCCGGCCCACATCCACTTCTTCGTCTCCGCTCCCAACCACCGGAAGCTGACGACGCAGATCAACATCGACGGCGACGAATACCTGCACGACGATTTCGCCTTCGCGACCCGCGACGGTCTGGTTCCGGCGGTCGTCCGCCACACCGATGCGAAGGACATCCACGCGAACGGCCTGAACGCCCCGTTCGCCACGATCACCTTCGACTTCGCCCTGCACCCGCTGAACAGCGCGGTGCGCCCCACCGACGTCCAGCGCCTCCGCGCCGAGGCCTGAGTCCCCGCGGCCGGGTGCTACGACGGCACCCGGCCGCCTTCTTTTCCGCAACCGGCCGCAAGAACCGGAAAGGGCCGGAGGGGGGGAAACATGACCGCTGAAAAGCGACCCATCCAGCAGTACATCGACGAAGCACCGCTCAGCGCGCTGCAATGGCAGGTTTTCGGCCTGTGCTTCCTGGTGGCGCTTGTCGATGGGTTCGACACGCAGGCCATCGCCTACACAGGGCCGGCCATCGCCCAGGCCTTCGGCCTTGCCCCGAAGGGCGGGCTTGCCGGCATCCTGATGGCGGGCACCATCGGCATGATGGTCGGCGCCATGACGCTCGGCCCGCTCGGCGACCGGCTGGGCCGCCGGCCCGCCATCCTCGGCTCGCTGGCCCTGTTCGGCGCGTCGTCGTTGGCCACCGGCTTCGCGACCTCGCCGGAGCAGATCATGGCCCTGCGCTTCGTCGCCGGCCTCGGCATGGGCGGCTGCACGCCGGTGCTGCTGTCGCTGGTCGCCGAATACAGCCCCGCGCGGTCGCGCGGCATGGTGATGACCTGCATCCTGCTCGGCCTGCCGGCCGGCGCGATGCTCGGCGGCCTGCTCGCCTCGGCTTGGCTGCCGGTCATCGGCTGGCAGGGCATCTTCATCCTGGGCGGCGTCGTTCCCTTCCTGCTGCTGCTCGTGGCGCTGGTCCTGCTGCCGGAATCGCCACAGTACCTCGTGGTGCGCGGCCAGGAGAAGCATGGCGAGCGCATCCGCTCGCTGCTCGCCCGCATCACCGGGGAACGCGTGGGTGACCGTGTCGCCTTCGCGGTGCCGGATCGGGCGGAGAAGTCGCCGGTGGCTGCCCTGTTCGCGCCGGAATGGCGCCTGCGCACCATCGCGATCTGGGCGACCTATTTCTTCAACTGGATCGCCTGGTACATGCTGCTTCTGTGGCTGCCGACGGTGCTGGCCACCTCCGGCCTCGCCACCGAGAAGGCCGCCTTCGGCACGGTGACGGTCAACGGCGTCTTCATCGCCTGCGCCATCCCGCTGTCGCTGGCCATCACCCGGATCGACGTGCGCAAGGTGCTGCTGTTCATGTTCGCCTGCGGCATCGCGGTCTGCCTGGGCTTGGCCACCGCGGGCGACAACTGGTCGCTGGTCTTCCTGCTCGTCGGCGCGGCCGGGTTCGGCGTCGGCGGCCAGCAGATCGCGCTGAACTACCTGATCGCCAACGTCTACCCGACCAGCCTGCGGGCCACGGGAACGGGCTGGGCCATCGGGATGGGCCGCGTCGGCTCGATCATCGGGTCGGCCATCGGCGGCTGGTGCCTCCAGCAGGGCGGGGTCGGCGGTTACTATCTGGCGCTCGCCGTTCCGCTGGTCATCGCCGCCCTGGCGGTCGGGCTGATCCGGCTGCGGAAGGAGCCGCAGGCGGCCGGCGAACTGTCCACCGCGCACTGATTTTGGAAAGGGGGACGGGCGCACCGTCCCCCCGCTTCTTTACGGAATTCTGGGAGTAGGGATCATGGCGGAACAGAGGTTCGCGTCGCAGGTCGCCATCGTGACGGGTGCGGCACAGGGCATCGGCCGCGCAACCGCGCTGCGCATGGCCGCCGAAGGGGCGACGGTCGTCCTGGTCGACCGGGCCGAGGCGCTGATTCACGCCCTCAAGGACGAGATCGAGCAGCAGGGCGGGCGGGCGCTGGCCGTGTCCGCCGACCTGGAACGGTGCGAGGGGGCCGAGGCGATGGTGGCCCGCGCGCTGGACGCTTTCGGCCGGATCGACATCGCGGTCCACAACGTCGGCGGCACGATCTGGGCGAAGCCTTTCTGGGAGTACAAGCCCGAGGAGATCGAGAAGGAAATCTCCCGCTCGCTCTGGCCGACGCTGTGGTGCTGCCGCGCGGTGATCCCGTCGATGATCGAGCGGCGAACCGGCGCCATCGTCAACGTTGGCTCCATCGCCACGCGCGGCATCTACCGCGTGCCCTACGCGGCCGCCAAGGGCGGCGTCCACGCCGTCTCCGTCACCATGGCGATGGAACTGGCGGAGCATGGCATCCGCGTGAACGCCGTGTCCCCCGGCGCCATCGACAACGGCGTGCGCGCCGTGCCCCGCAACCCGACGCCGCTGTCGGAGCAGGAAAAGGTCTGGATGCAGGGCATCTACGACCAGAGCATGCGCGACACCCCGATGGGCCGCCTGGGCCGGCAGGAGGAGGTGGCCGCCGCCATCTGCTTCTACGCATCAAGGGACGCGTCCTACATCACCGGACAGGTGGCCTTCGTCGCGGGCGGCGCCATCGGGTGACCAAAGTCACGGCGCCTCGTCAGAACGGGTCAGGCCTCACGATGCAGGACGAGGCTCGGCCCCGCCCCGTATGCCGGAAGAAAGTGCCCATCCCCTTCCCCCGTTAGATCGGCTTTCGCCGCTTTGCAACGAGGGCTGGAGGGCGGGATCATTCGAACGCCCAGCTGCCCAGGCATCCCCTGATCTGGACACCGACTTGGGCAATGTCGTGCGTTACTCACCGGCCGCCCTTCGGGGCGGCCGGACCATGTCCGCGGTTGGGCCTTAGCGCCGCAACGCCGGATCGGTCTGGGTAACGCGGCTGCGCAGGGTGAAGACCCCGCTGCCCGACAGGATGGCGCCACGGGCCAGCAGGCGCCCGTTTTCCCAGTTGGACAGGCCCAGTTCCGGCTGGTTCAGCGCGTACTGGCCATCGACCCAGCGGGTGAAGCCGTCGCCGACGAAGGGCGCGTTGACCGCCTCGTAGAAACGGTCGTGCGCGGCGGGCGAGCCGCTCAGCAGAGACACGGTGAACTGCGGGCTGTGGCGGTTGAACAGCCGAACCGCGTGGTCGACGTCGTCCACGAGGACGAGGCTCACCTCCGGCGTGTCCTCCCACTCCCATTCGCGGCCGAGCTGGTCTTCGGTCAGCGTCTCGGTCAGCGGCTCCTCGCGGTCGCCCTCCGCGCGGCGGACGCGGACGGTCGCGGTCCGCCAGTGGTCGGGCAGGGCGGATTCGGAGCCGGCGACGACGTGGAGCTTGCAGTTGTGGCCGCGCGCCTCTCCGGCGGCGTGCAGCGCGTCCAGGAACACCGGAACCAGCTCCGCCGCGCGGTCGCGGTGGATGCAGCAGACGTTCAGCGTGTTGCAGACCTTCCGGTCCAGCGAGTTGCGGACGACCTGGGACAGGCGTTCCGCATCCGCATCATGGTCCACGACCATCCAGGCGCCGCCGGTGC
>JAEZPL010000525.1 GCA_023413605.1 Pseudomonadota bacterium | reverse complement strand
GAGCTGATGAGCGGCCTCGACGCCGTGGAAGTCCGCCTCAAGCGCGCGGCGGCCTGACGGCCATCGTCCGCAGCGCTTCTTATTCTTCGACCAGGTTATTCTTCGACCAAATTATCCTTCCACCAGGCGCAGGCTTGCGGGGGCGGGTTCGGCGGACAGCGTGATGACGACCGTTGTGCCTTCCCCTGTGGCGCTGCGCACCTCCAGCCGGCCGCCGTGCGCCTCGATGAAGCGCTTGGCGAGCGGCAGCCCCAGGCCGGTGCCGGCCTGCGCCTTCGTCATGTAGTTGTTCACCTGCCGGAAGGGCTCCAGCGCGATGCGGAGTTCCTCCTCGTTCATGCCGACGCCGGTGTCGCCGATGGTCAGCACGACGCTTCCGTCCTCGCCCGCGTGCGCCTCGGCCCGGACCCGCCCGCCTTCCGGCGTGAACTTGATCGCGTTCGACAGGATGTTCAGCACCGACTGGCGCAGCCGCACATTGTCGGCGCACACCATCAGATCCGGCGCCACCGCCCCGGCCTCCAGCCGCACCCCCTTCTGCTCCGCCAGCGCCTCGACCAGTTCCAGGCATTCCGTCAGCAGGGTCGCCACGGAAACCCGTTCCCGATACAGCTCCAGCCGGCCGGATTCGACCTTCGCCATGTCCAGCACGTCGTTCACCAGCGTCAGCAAATGCTGGCCGGAGGCGTGGATGTGCGTGATGTATTCGCGGTGCTTCGGCGGGCTTGGCCCGAACAGGCCGGACAAAAGCGCCTCGCTGAAACCGATGATGGCGTTCAGCGGCGTGCGCAGCTCGTGGCTCATGTTGGCCAGAAAGTCCGACTTGGCGCGGTTCGCCGCCTCGGCATGGTCCTTTTCCGCCTCCAGCCGGCGGCGCTGCTCCGCCAGCATCGCCTCGTGCGCCGCGCGGGCGTCGGCTTCGGCCTTGCGGCGTCGCTGATAATCGCGCGTCACCACCACGCCCAGCAGCAGCGTCGTCAGGCAGGCGACCAGCCCGCCGGCGATGATGGTCCAGCGGGCCTGCACCAGCTTGCCGCGCACCTGCGCGGCTGGCACGCCCAGCGCGACAGACCAGCCCGTTTCCGGCGAACGGTGGATCACCGTGTAGGCGATCTGCCCGTCCTTGGTGGCGGCCGGGAACATGCCGTGGTCGTTGCGCACCAGCAGATCCTCCAGCGACGGGGTGACCCGCTGGCCGACGTAGCTCTCCCCTTCACGGGAACGCGCGGCGATGATCAGGGCCGGGTCGATGGCCGTGGCGGTCCAGGATGCCGGCAGGCCGGACGTCCGTATCACCGTCTCCAGACTGTTCAGCCCGACCGCCAGCGACAGCACATGGCGGACCTGCGTTTTCTCGAAAACCGGTGCCCGGATGATCAGCGCCGGCCACCCCGGCGGGCCGCCGGGCGGCAGCACGCCGCCGACGACCGTCCGCTTCGTGTCGACCACCCGCTTCGTCACCGCGTCGAGGCGCGGCAACGGCAAAGCCGCGTGCAGCGGGAACTGGGTGTGGAACAGGAACCTGAAGGTCTCCGCCTCGACCAGCCCCACCGCCAGCCAGCCCGGCTGGTTCTGCACGGCCTCGATCGCCTGGGCCTGGAAGGTCGGCAGATCGTCGGCCGTCGCGCGCCCGAGCGCGGCCAGAAGTTCAAGCGGCCGCGCCTGGCTGACCAGTTCCCGGTCTACCGCCAGCGAGAGGGTTCGCGCGTGGTCGCGCAGCTCCGCTTCAATCTCCTCCTGCTGCTTGTGGTCGAGTATCCACACGACGACCACCAGGAACAGCAGCAACGGGGCCGCGACGGCAAGCCCCAGCCCAAGTGTCGAGGAGGGAAAGCGCAAGAAGGTCTCCGGCGAGTCAACGGACGCCCAGCATCATTCGTCCGCTGCCATTCGTTCACTTGAGGCCGCCCCATTGTCAAGCATGGCGCGAGTTGCCGGCGGCTTTCACCCCACGGCGGCCAGGAGACGGGCCAGTTCCACAGCCGTCTTGACGCCCATCTTCTCAAAGACGTGGGCGCGATGGACCTCCACCGTGCGCATGCTGATGCCCAGATCGTCGGCGATGACCTTGTTCAGCTTGCCGGCGACCACCAGTTCCATCACCTGCCGTTCGCGCTGGGTCAGCGTGGCGAGGCGCGCGGCGACGCCCGCCTGTCCGGCTTCGCGCTCGCGCTGCGCGGCGTCGAAGTCCAGCGCCTCGATGACGCGGTCCACGAGGTCGTTGTCGTTGAACGGCTTCTCCACGAAGTCGCGCGCTCCCTTCTTCAGGGCCGACACGGCCTTGGGCACGTCGCCGTGGCCGGTCAGGAACAGCACGGGCATGCGGCAGCCCAGCTCGCGCAGGCGGTCGAACAGCTCCAGCCCGCTCATCCCCTCCATGCGGATGTCCAGCAGCAGGCAGCCGGCATGGTCCGGCGAATAGTCCTGAAGGAAGGCCTCGGCCGACGGCCAGCTTTCCACGGGCACGTTGCGCGACTGGAACAGCCAGCCCAGCGCGTCGCGGATCGCCTCGTCATCATCGACGATGTGCAGCTTCGGCTCGCTCATGAACGGACCGCCGGAAGAGAGAAAAGGAACGCCGTGCCGCCCTCCGGATCGGGCTCGAACCACAGGCGGCCCTGGTGGTGTTCGATGATGGACCGGCAGATGTTCAGGCCCATGCCCATGCCCTCGGTCTTGGTGGTGAAGAACGGCGAAAAGAGTTTTTCCGCATTTTCGGAAGAAATTCCACAACCGCGGTCACGGATGCGCGCCGTCACCATCCCGTCTCCCGCGCGGACCGTGATGGACAGGCACCGCTCGTCCGGCGGGGTGTGGCTCATGGCCTCGATCCCGTTGCGCATCAGGTTCAGCACCACCTGCTGCAACAGGATGCGGTCGCCCATCACCGGCGGGATGCCCAGGGCCGAGGCGCCGTAGTCCGTCTCCAGCTGCAGCTTCGCCCCCAGTTGCCGGGCGTCCGCCTCCATCAGGGCCACGCTGTCCTCGAACACCCGCACCAGCGAGCAGGGGGCGACGTTCGGCTCGTTCTTCCGCACGAAATCATGGACGCGGCGGATGATCTGGCCCGCGCGCCGGGCCTGCCCGGCCAGCTTGTCCAGCGCCACGGCCAGTTCGTCCGGCTGGACGCTGCCGGACCGCAGGCGGTTCAGGCAACCGGTGCAATAGCTGGCGATGGCCGACAGCGGCTGGTTCAACTCGTGCGCCAGGGTGGAGGCCATTTCGCCCATGGTGATCAGGCGGGCGGTCTGTTGCAGCCGTTCCTGCTGCTGGCGCGCCAGCTCCTCCGCGCGCTTGCGCTCGGTGATGTCCAGCACCGACCCCATCCAGCCGGTGTGGCGCCCCTTGGCGTCGATCAGCGGCGCCTCGTAGATCAGCGCGTCGAACCGCTCCCCGTTGGCCCGCCGGAAGCGAAGCTCGAACCCGTTGGACGGGGCGTTGCCGGCCAGCACGGCGCGGAAGACCTCCTCGGTGTGCTCGCGGTCTTCCGGCACCCAATAGGGCATGACCGGCCCGCTGCCGACCAGCTCCTCCGCCGACCAGCCGACCATCCGGCAGAAGGCCGGATTCACATAGATGATGCGCCCGTCCAGGTCGCGGGCGCGCATGCCCACGGTCAGGCTGTCCTCCATGGCCTTGCGGAAGGCGTGCTCGGCGCGCAGGGCCTCTTCGGCACGGATGCGCCGGGCGATGTGGCGGCGCACGGCCCACAGGCTCCACAGCGCGGACATGGTCAGCGCGAAGATGGCCGCGACCAGGATGTTGCGGCCGACGTTGCCGCCGACCTGATGCACCGTGGCGACCAGCGTCAGCCCATGCCCCGGCGGGTCGAAGGGCACCGTGTGGCTGTGACGCGGCTCCGGCACCTCGATGCGCGACTTGGCGCCGAGGATCGCGCCGTAGGGGTCCACGACCTCCAGCTGGTAGCGCTGGGCGAACCACCAGGGGACGTGGTGGGTCAGCATGGCCTCGATGGACAGCACACCGACCACCGCACCCGCGAATTCCTGGCCGCGGAAGACGGGGATCATGATCTCGAACGCGGTGTCCGTCCCTTCCATCCGGTAGGGCGCCGAGAAGACCCGGCGGCCGGAGGACTGGGCGATCAGGAAGGCGTCGGCGCGCGGGCTGGGGCCGAAGGAATCGTCCTCGGCGGGATCGTCCTCGATCGGCGGTTCGGACATCACCGGCCGACCCTTGGCGTCCAGCCGGATCACCCGCTGGATCGCCGGGTTGGCGATGACGACGTGCCGCGCTATTGCGGCAAATTGCCCCAGGTTGCCGTCCTCGCGCCCCAGCGTCTCGGCGAGGTGTTGCAACTTTTCCTCGTCGGATGTCAGCTGGAAATGGAGGTTCTGCTCGACCCAAAGAATGTCCTTGATGAGGGTGAGCGCCTCCTCCTCCCGCTCGCTCCGGTCCAGAAGCCACAGGAAAACGCCCAGCAGCAACACGACCAGAACCATCGCGACGATGGGCATCGCCTGCATCGGGCTGCGCTGGCCAAGACTGGCGGAGACGTTGGTCATGTCACGAAAGGCGTGGTGGTGGGTTCCAGGGCGTTATCCCCGCGGATACGGATTTCCACAATAGCGGGAAGGACGGAAATTATCGAACAATGAAGAAACTCAAAGCTCTGACAATCCGCCGCCCCAACGAAGGGCGGCCAACAATGTTGTGGAGGATCACACCGATGAAACTCGTGAAGCTGCTGTGCGCAGCCGCTGCGGTTGGTTGCCTGATGGCCTCGCCGGTCGCGCTCGCCGCGGACCAGATCGTCATCAAGTTCAGCCACGTCGTCGCCCCCGACACCCCGAAGGGCAAGGGTGCGGAGAAGTTCCGGGAACTGGCCGAACAGCGCACCGGCGGCAAGGTGAAGGTCGAGGTCTACCCGAACAGCCAGCTGTACAAGGACAAGGAAGAGCTTGAGGCGCTGCAGCTCGGCGCCGTCCAGATGCTGGCTCCGTCGCTGGCCAAGTTCGGCCCGCTCGGCGCCAAGGAATTCGAGGTCTTCGACCTGCCCTACATCTTCCCGAACAAGGACGTGCTGCGCCGCGTGACCGAGGGTCCGATCGGCAAGCAGCTGTTCCAGAAGCTGGAATCGAAGGGCATCATCGGCCTGGCCTACTGGGACAACGGCTTCAAGATCATGAGCGCCAACAAGCCGCTCGTGAAGCCGGAGGACATGAAGGGCCTGAAGATGCGCATCCAGTCGTCCAAGGTGCTGGACGCGCAGATGCGCGCGCTCGGCTCCCTGCCGCAGGTGATGGCCTTCTCCGAGGTGTATCAGGCGCTGCAGACCGGCGTCGTGGACGGCACGGAGAACCCGCCGTCGAACATGTACACCCAGAAGATGCACGAGGTGCAGAAGCACGCCACGCTGACCGACCACGGCTATCTCGGCTATGCGGTCATCGTGAACAAGAAGTTCTGGGACGGCCTGCCGGCCGACGTCCGCACCGCGCTTGAGGGCGCGATGAAGGACGCCACCGCCTACGCCAACGACATCGCCCAGAACGAGAACGACGTGTCGCTGGCCCAGATGAAGGCGTCGGGCAAGACCCAGTTCCACGAGCAGAGCAAGGAAGAGCGCGCGGCCTGGGTGAAGGCCCTGCAGCCGGTCCACAAGGACGCCGAATCCCGCGTCGGCAAGGACCTGATCCAGCAGATCTACAAGGAAGCCGAAGCCGCCGGCTTCAAGATGTAACGGTCATTGTTCACAGGTCCTGTCGGCCGCTGACCGAAGTCCCCCTCTCCCCATCGGGGAGAGGGTCAGGGTAAGGGGGTTCCGCCGTCCCGGCTCGTCCGGGCGCGGGCCCCCGTCCCGCCCCATCCCCCGCTGGACGGGGACGGGCGAATGTGTGCGCCGGAGCCACCGCCATGCTCATGAAACTGCTCGACCGGCTTGAGGAGGTGTTGATCGCCTTCCTCATGGCCGCCGCGACGCTGATCATCTTCGTCTCTGTCATGCACCGGTACCTGTCCGGGGTACCGGTTCTCCAAGATTACATCCTGCACTGGAATCTCGCCTGGGCGCAGGAGCTGTGCATCTACATGTTCGTGTGGATGGCCAAGTTCGGCGCCGCCTACGGCGTCCGCACGGGCATCCACGTCGGCGTCGACGTCGTGATCAACCAGCTGGAAACGCCAGTCCGCGCCAAGTTCATCATCTTCGGCCTGCTGGCCGGCGCCCTGTTCACGGGCGTGGTCGGCGCGCTGGGCACCAACTTCGTCTGGCACATCGCGCAGACGGAGCAGACTTCGGCCGACCTGGAATGGCCGATGTGGATGATCTATCTGGCGATCCCGGTCGGCTCCTTCCTGATGTGCTTCCGCTTCCTTCAGGTGACCTGGTCCTTCGCACGCACGGGTGAACTGCCGCACCACGACCACGGCCATGTCGAGGGTCTGGAAGAGGACATCACCGATCCGCAGCGCGCGGCCCAGGACGTCAACTGGTACGAGATGGACGACAACCTGCACCCGCAGGACGTGGCGCACCACAAGGGCGGCAAGCCGCGCACCGGCCCGAATGAGCCGAAGGAGGACAACCGATGAGCGCCGCCATCATCTTCGGCCTGCTGCTGGTGCTGATGCTGACCGGCATGCCGATTTCGATCTCGCTCGGCCTGACGGTTCTGACCTTCCTCTTCACCATGACGGAAGTGCCGATCCAGGCCGTGGCGCTGAAGCTGTTCACCGGCATCGAGAAGTTCGAGATCATGGCGATCCCGTTCTTCATCCTGGCCGGCAACTTCCTGACCCACGGCGGCGTGGCGCGCCGCATGATCAACTTCGCCACGGCCATGGTCGGCCACTGGCACGGCGGCCTCGGCCTTGCGGGCGTGGTGGGCTGCGCGCTGTTCGCGGCCGTCTCGGGCTCCAGCCCGGCGACTGTGGTCGCCATCGGCTCCATCGTGCTTCCGGCCATGGTGGCCCAGGGCTTCCCGCGCCAGTTCGGCGCCGGCGTCATCACCACCGCGGGCGCGCTGGGCATCCTGATCCCGCCGTCCATCGTGATGGTCATGTACTCCGTCGCGACCAGCGGCAGCGCCCATTCGGCGTCGGTCGGCCAGCTGTTCATGGCGGGCGTCGTCCCCGGCCTGATGCTGGCTGCCTTGCTGGGCGGCGTCACCTGGTACCGTGCGCGCAAGTTCGGTTATCCCCGCCTGCCGAAGGCCAGCTTTGCCGAGCGCTTCGCCGCCTTCCGCGAGGCGATCTGGGGCCTGATGCTGATCGTGGTCGTCATCGGCGGCATCTACAGCGGCATCTTCACCCCGACCGAGGCCGCGGCGATGAGCGCCGTCTACGCCTTC
>JAEZPL010000043.1 GCA_023413605.1 Pseudomonadota bacterium | reverse complement strand
CCGTCCGGGGATGAGCAGTTCCTGGGCGTGCTCGCCGTCGCCATGTCCGACGGCAAGCTGAACCGGATCATGCAGGCGGCGCAGGGATTGGGCGAGACCGGGGAGACCTATCTGGTCGGGCCGGACGGGCGCCTGCGCAGCAACTCCCGACTGTCCACGACGCCGACGGTGTTGTCCGCGCGGACGGACAGTGACACGGTTGCCGATGCCCTGGCGGGGCACAGCGGCGTGCGCGAGACCCGCAACCACCGTATGGCGGAGGTCATCTCGGCCTACCGCCCCGTCGATCTGCTCGGCCTCCGCTGGGCGGTGATGGCGGAGGCTGAGATGGACGAGGTGCTGGCCCCGGTCGTCGATCTGCGCAACCGGATGATCGTCGGCGGCCTGCTGTTGCTGTGCGCGCTGTCGGCGGCTGGCCTGCTGTTCGCGCGCGGCATCACCCGGCCCCTGTGGGCGATGACCGAGGCCATGCGCCGGCTGGCCGGCGGCGACCACACGGTCGAGGTTCCGGCGCGCGACCGCCGCGACGAGGTTGGCGCCATGGCCGCCGCGGTCCAGGTCTTCAAGGACGCGATGATCCAGACCGACCAGCTCCGCGCCGAGGAGGCGGAGCGGCGCGCCCGGCAGGAGCAGCGCACCCGCAAGGTCGACACGCTGACCGCCCGTTTTGACGCCGAGGTCAGTGGGGTGGTCCGCACGGTGGCCGACGCCGCGGTGGAGCTGGAAGCGACGGCGCAGTCCATGCGCGCCATCGCCGACCAGACGACCGGGCAGGCGGCCACCGTCGCCGCGTCCGCCGACCAGACTTCCGACGGGGTGCACGCCGTCGCGGCGGCGACCGAGGAACTGGCCGCCTCCATCCGGGAGATCGCGGCGCGCGTGACGGACTCCGTCCGCATCACCCAGGCGGCGGTGGAGGAAGCCCAGCGCACGGGCACCGTGGTGGAGGCGCTGGTCCGGTCCGCCGGCAAGATCAGCGCGGTGGTCGGCCTGATCGAGAACATCGCCAGCCAGACCAACCTGCTGGCCCTGAACGCCACCATCGAGGCCGCCCGCGCCGGGTCGGCCGGCCGGGGCTTCGCGGTGGTCGCCAACGAGGTGAAGGGACTCGCCGCCCAGACCGCCAAGGCGACCGGGGAGGTGAGCAGCCTGATCGCGGACATCCAGGTCGCCAGCGACACCGCCGTGTCGGCCATCGGCCGAATCACCTCGATCATCCGCGAGGTGGACGGCATTTCCGCCGTCATCGCCACCGCGGTGGAGCAGCAGGGCGCGGCCACGGCGGAAATCGCGGAAACCGTGCAGCGCTCCGCCACGGGCGCGCAGACCGTCTCCACGACCATCGTCGGGGTTGGCGAGGCGGCCGGCAAGACCGGCGCCGCGGCGTCGGACATGCTGGCGTCGGCCCAAAGCCTCGCCCGGCAGGCCGACGCGCTGCGCGGGGAAATTGACGGCTTCCTGGGCGCGATCCGCAACGTAGAGGTGGCGTGACAGGGTGACCTAATAAGTGTACGGTTGATCTAGATCACGGCGACGGGATGCCGAAGCTCATACTTTTTGCTGAGAATTGAGACCTAGGTATCGGTCCGCTCCGCCTTACCCTTCGCGTTGGGCTCAGCTTCCGGCCGGTGTCTGGTCCAGGCCAGCACGAGGTGCCAGACATGACCTTCTCCGTCGCCGCCACCGCCGAAGCCCCGGTTGCCATCTTCGCCGCCACGTCCGTGTCCGCGGCGGCGATCCCGGCGGCGGAGAAGAGCCGATGCGCCTCCTGCTCGGCGCGGACGAAGGGTCTGTGCGCGGCGCTGCCCGCGGAACAGCTGTCGGACCTGACCACCAGCTCGCGCACCATCAACCTGCTGTCGGCCAGCCCCGTCGTGCACGAGGGGGAGGAGGCCGAGGCGGTCTTCACCGTCGTGTCCGGCATGCTGAAGCTCTACAAGACCCTGCCGGACGGGCGCCAGCAGATCACCGGATTCGCCACGGTCGGCGACGTGATCGGGCTGTCGTCGGGGCAGGGCTATGCCTACACGGCGGAGACGGTCACCGCCTCCACGGTCTGCCGCGTGCCGCGCGCGGCGCTGCAGCGGCTGATGGAACGTCATCCGGCGGTGCAGGCGCGGCTGCTGGCCATGACGTCGGTGGAACTGTCGGCGGCGCAGGACCAGATCCTGCTGCTGGGCTGCAAGACGGCGGCGGAGCGCGTGTCCAGCTTCCTGCTGGCGATCTCCCGCCGGTCCAAGCGGCTGGCGGACGGCAGCCCCAGCGTCTTCCTGCCGATGCCGAAGGTGGACATCGGCGCCTATCTGGGCCTGCGCCCGGAAACCCTCTCGCGCGTCCTGCGCAAGCTGGAGGACGCCGGCACCATCACCCGCCTGACCAACGACCGCATCCGCCTGAACGATGTGACGGCGCTGGAAGCCGCGGCGACGGTCGCGGCGTAAGCACCGCACCGATCGTCGCCGCGTAAGCGTCGCGCTTACGCGACCCCCTGCACCGGGAAGCCGGTGCCCGCGTCTTCCGCCCACACCTCCTTGGCCAGCAGCCCTTCCCCCGCCCAGTAGCCGAGCCGGGTGAACAGCCCCACGGCGTCGAGCTTCGGCGCCGTCGCGGCGACGAGGCAGCCGGTCTGCTCCACCTCCACCGTGCGGCAGCTCCGTTGCAGGGCCAGCCGCTCGATGGCCTCGACCTGGGCGGCGCTGGTCACCGCCGCGTCGAACAACCCGACCGCGATGAAGATGGGGATGGTCAGAACGCGGGACGCCCCCACGGTCCGCACGCGCCAGCAGAACAGGCCGCGGATGTGCCCGTCGCTCGTCTCGCAGGCCATGACCCCGCTGTCCGGCCCGGCCTCCAGGAAAGGCGCCACGGCGTCCCGCCATTGGGCCAGCGTCATGTCGCGATGCAGCACCTGCATGACGGGCAGGGCCTGATCGGTCTGGGCGCGGCTCAGCGGGGCGACGATGAAGCTTTTCGGCATGGGGCGATCCTTTCGCAGGCATCTTCGCCAGGAATCGGCCGCGCCGCGTTGATTTTTGTCAGGTGCCGGACATGTTTCCCGGCTGTTGACCACAACATCCGCCCCAGACCATCCGCCTCTCGCGAAAGGCCGGCGATGAGCCCCTATCCACCGCCCGAACCGAATCCGGACGTGCCGATTCCGATGCCGATGCCCCCCGACGCTCCGCCGGACGAGGCGCCGGACATTCCCCCGATGCCCGGCGAGCCGCAGGAACCCGTCTGACCGGCCCGCTCGTCCGAGGGATCAGGGCTTGCGGCGGTACAGCGCCATTGCCCGTTCCAGGATGCCCGGGGCCGAATAGTCGCCCATGAACAGGTCGCCCAGCGCCCGGCGCATGCGCGCCCGGATGCGGGCGCGGATGGCGTTGCGCAGCGCCTCTTCCTGCATGAAGCAGCGCTGGCACAGGTTCTTCGGCCGCGCCTCCGGGTTGCCGGAGGGGTGGCGCAGGTGCACGACCACCTTCAGGTCGCGCGTCTGGGCGTATTCGACCACGTCCGGCCAAGCGGCCCGCCGCCCGCGCCCGTCGCGCCAGGTCTGGTCGGATGCGTCGTACCACCGCCCGTCCGGAAGGCAGCGCACGACGGCGCCGCCCGGCCGGCCGCAGCAGCGGCACCGGTTGTCCCCGGATGTCCCCTTGCGGTCGGCCGGATCGAGATCGGGTCTCAGAATCTTTGCGCGGAGCTGTCTGGTCATGGCTTGATGCCTGCCTGGGGCCGGGATGCCCCTTGCGGGGTGTGGCTCATGACACGTATGGGCGCGAACCGCCAGTGTGATTTTGTGAAAAGTTTGTCAGAAGGGCCGCATCGGCCCGTTGGCGCTGCCTTGTGAGAGTGAGATGCCCGTTCCCGACGATATGTCTGCCGCCGACGGTGTTCCGGCCGACCCGAATCTGGTCTTCGAACTGGCCGCCGCGCACCCCGACGTGCTGACGCCGGCCGTGGTGGGCGTGGCGCGGGTGGAGCATGCCGAACGGCACGGCCTCGTGC
>JAEZPL010000347.1 GCA_023413605.1 Pseudomonadota bacterium | reverse complement strand
CGATCAGCTTCGGCCCCAGCAGATAGCCCTTGTAGGGGACATGGTGCAGGTAGCCTTCGGCCACGAGGCTGTTCAGCACGCGGTGGGTGGTGCTGCGCGGCGTGCCGAGCCGCGCGGCGATGCCTTTCACGTCGCCGACGCCCTGGGCCACGCATTCCAGCAGGGTGAGCCCGCGCATGAGGGTTTGCGTGCCGCTGGCCTGCGGCTTTTCCGGCGCGCCCTGAGGAGTACCTTGAGGAGCGCCCTTAGGGTTGGGTTTGTCCCCGGCGGTTCCATCATGGCGGACGTTTTGCGTTCGTGCACCCATGAACTGCACGTTAGGGACGGGCGCGCCGGTGTGTCAAATATATTTGTATATGACCACATAGTGAGACGATGCCGGGCGAGGACCCTGGCACACCAAAGCCCCGGCCGGAGAAATCCGGTCGGGGCCATGATGGCTTCGGGGGAGGGGATGGGGAGGAGAGCGGCTTACTTCTGGAGGCCGAAGGCCTTCTGCTGGGCGAGGTTGCCGGCGCCGGCGGCGAGGTTGTTGGCGTCGAACATGTTCGGGCCACCGGCGGGGACACCCAGCGGGCCGACCCGCGGGGTCTTCTGGATGACCATCGCCTTCTGCTGGGCAAGGTTGCCGATGCCGGCGGCGGTGTTGTTCAGGTTGATCGCGTTCTGGCCGCCGAGGAAGCCGCCGCCCTTCTGCATGGTGAAGGCCTTCTGCTGCGCGACGTTGCCGATGCCGGCCGCCGTGTTGTTCAGCGTGGTGATGTTCTGCGCCATGGCCGGGGCGGACAGCAGGGCCAGGGTGGCGAAACCGGCGAGCAGCGAGTGACGGATCATGGGGGACCTCCTTGGGGGCTTGGTGGGGCTGGGGTTCCGCTCCGGCCCCCCAACCAAATCGTTGTCGATGACCAGACCCTACCCAAGACCGCCCGAACCGACTGTGAGCCGCTCCACACCGGCATCACGATTCCCGTCGGCCTCTTAAAAATGGCGCTTCAGGAATACCGGATCCGGCCGGATCACGTCCAACTGCCCGAGGCGGTGCGCCATGTGGTCGAGAAGCGTGCGGACCGCCCGCCCCATGTGGCGTCCACCGGGCACGACGAGTTGGACGGGGAAGGCCGCCGGCTCGAAGTCGGACAGAAGGCGGACCAGGGTGCCGGACGCCAGATCGTCGGCCACCTGATAGGACAGGGCCCGCGCAATGCCTTGGCCGGATCGTACGGCCAGCAAGACCGATTCCATCTCGTTGATGCGCAGCCGCGGCGTCAGGCGCACAACCTGGGTGCGCCCGGCGTTTTCGAACCGCCATTCGGCGATGTCGCTGGCCGCCGTGGACAGGATGATGTCGTGCCGGGCGAGGTCGGCCGGGGCCTGCGGGGGACCGCGCCGGGACAGGTAGCCCGGCGTTGCGACCAGCACGCGCCGCACCTCCCCGACGCGCCGGGCGATCAGGCTGGAATCCGCCAACTCGCCGATCCTTACGGCCAGTTGGATGTTCTCGCCCACCAGATCGACGTTGCGGTCGTTCAAGAGAAGGTCCATCTGCACCTTCGGGTGCAGGGCGAGGAATTCGGTGACCAGCGGCGTCACGTGGCGGCGGCCGAAGGCCAGCGGGGCGGTCACGCGCAACGGGCCGCTGATGGGGCCGCCCTTGAGGCCGGTGAAGGCGCCGTCCATGCACCCCTCATACTCGGCGAGCATCCATTTCGCCCGTTCCGCCAGTTCCCGGCCCGCGTCGGTGGCGGACAGGCGCCGTGTCGTCCGCTGGATCAGGCGGGCGCCCACCCGCTCCTCCAGCGCCGACAGGGCGCGCGTGACCGTTGGGGCCGACAGCCGCAGGCGTTGCCCGGCCGCCTTCAGGCTGCCGGTTTCGACAATGGCCACAAGGATGGATAGCTCGTCGAGGCGGTCCATGATTCTTGCGCATCCTGAAATTTTGTCTTTTCCAGATGCCGGATTTTGCACCGATCGGGCAAGAGTTACTGTGCCTACCGACACCAACAGGGAGGTACACGATGACGCCGTCCAATCTGGTCCTGCATGGCCTGGAACTGTCCGGACACTCGCACCGGGTGGAGCTGCTGCTCCGCATGCTGGGTCTGCCCTACCGCTTCGTGCCCGCCCCGGCGAGCGTGCGCAGTTCGCCGGAATTCCGCGCCCTCAACCCGCTCGGCCAGATCCCCGTCCTTCAGGATGGCGATCTCGTCCTGGCCGACAGCAACGCCATCATGGTCTATCTCGTCCGGCGCTACGCGCCCGGCAGCGCGTGGTTGCCGGAGGAGCCGGCGGCGGCGGCGCAGGTCCAGCGCTGGCTGTCCATCGCGGCGGGCGAGGTGATGCACGGCCCGGCCACGGCGCGCGCGGCGGCCTTGTGGAACATGCCCGGCGACCCGGTGCGGGCGAAGGCGATCGCCGAGCGCCTGTTCGCCTTCATGGAGTCGCATCTGGCGGAGCGCTCCTATCTGGCGGCGGATCATGCCACGCTCGCCGACCTCGCCTGCTGTTCCTACGTGGCGCACGCGCCGGAGGGTGGCATCGCGCTGGACCCCTATCCCGCCATCCGGGCGTGGCTGGCGCGGGTGGAGGCGCTTCCAGGCTTCAAACCGATGCCGCAGTCAATGCCGCGTCCGGCGTGATCCCATGCCCGACCCGTTCCCCTTCCATCCCGGCGAGCTTGAGGTTCAGGCCCGCGCGGGAATCCCCCCGCGGATGGTCCCGATCCGCGATTTCATGCCGGACCAGCACCGGACCTTCTTCGCCCAATTGCCCCATCTGTTCGTCGCCACCGTCGACGACGGCGATTGGCCGATGCTCGCCGTGCTGAGCGGCGCGCCGGGCTTCGTGCGGAGCCCGGACCCGACGACCCTGCGCATCGACACGCGGTTGGATCCGGCCGATCCCGTCACGCCCTGGCTGACCGCCGGCCGTCCCATCGGCGCCCTGGGACTGGAGTTCGAAACGCGCCGCCGCAACCGTGCGAACGGCGTGATCGCCGCCGCCGATCGGGGCGGACTGACGGTCACCGTGCGGCAGAGCTTCGGCAACTGCCCGAAATACATCCACACGCGCCGGCCGGTTGCCTCCACAACGGAGCCCGGCCCCCTGGAGCGGTTCGACGGGCTGGACCCGCAGGCCCGCAACACGGTCCTGCGCGCCGACACCTTCTTTGTCGCCAGCAGCGCCGATGCGGGCCAGGGGCCGCCCGGCGGGGTCGACGTGTCCCACCGCGGCGGAGCAGCGGGCTTCGTGACGGTGGAGGGCGACACGCTGACCGTACCGGACTATCCGGGAAACCGCTATTTCAACACGCTGGGCAACTTCGCGGTCAATCCGCGGGGAGCCCTGCTGTTCGTCGACTTCGCAAGCGGCGATCTGCTGCACCTGCAAGGGCTGTTGGAGATCGACTGGTCCCACGGCCACGCCCCCGGCGCGGAGCGGTCCTGGCGTTTCCGCACCATTCGCGGCTGGCGCCGCAGGGCAGCGCTTCCCCTGCTGTGGCCGCTCGATCAGGCGGCGGCTACGCCAGGAATCGCTCCGGCCGGTGCTGGGCGATCCAGTCCCTGACGGCGCCGGCTTCCATCGGGCGGGCGATGTGGTAGCCCTGCACCTGATGGCAGCCGATGCGGCGCAGCCGGTCCAGGGTCGCGGCATCCTCCACGCCTTCGGCCACCACCGGGATGCCCAACCCTTCGGCCAGCGCGACCATGGAGGCGACCACCACGCCGTCGACCGGGTTGGTGCACAGGTCGTCCACGAAGGAACGGTCGATCTTCAGCGTGGTCAGCGCGGGAATGCGCCGGACGAGGGCGAAGGACGAATAGCCCGTGCCGAAATCGTCGATGGCCAGCCCGACCTTCAGCCGCGCGATGCGGTCGAGGATGCCGAGCGCCCGTTCCGGATCGACCATCATCGCGGTCTCGGTGATCTCCAGCTCCAGCGCGCCGTCGGGAACCGTGTGCGTCTCCAGGGTCTGGCGGATGAAGTCGGGCAGGCTTTCGTCCACGACGTTGCGGGCCGACAGGTTGACCGCGATGGAGATGTCCAGCCCCTGGTCGCGCCACGCCCGCGACTGCGCGCAGGCCGCAGCGATCACCCAGCGCGTCAGCGTGACGACAAGGTCGCTGACCTCGACCATCGGCAGGAATCGGCCGGGCATCAGCAGGCCGTGCTGGGGGTGGTTCCAGCGCACCAGCGCCTCGAACCCCGTCACCATGCCGTCGCGCGTATCCAGCTTGGGCTGGTAATGCAGGGTCAGCTGGCCGGTGTCGACGGCCTCCTCGAACTGCGACAGCAGTTCCAGCAGGAAGGGCGAATGGCCGCTCATCTCCTGCGCGTAGAAGGAATAGCGGCCGAGCCGGCGCTTCGCGGCGTACATCGCCATGTCCGCGCTGGCCAGAAGGCCGGCCGCGGTCGTCCCGTCCTGCGGGGCGCAGGCGATGCCCAGGCTGGCGCTGACCTTGATCCGCAGCCCCTTCAGCGAGAAGGGCGGGGCCAGGGCGGACAGCACATCCGCGGTCCGGCGTTCCGCCGCCGCCCGGTCCGCGTCCGTCAGGACGATGGCGAACTCGTCGCCGCCCAGCCGCGCCACGAGGCCGGTTTCGGCGCCGATGCAGGCCCGCAGCCGCAAGGACACCTGGACGATCAGCTCGTCCCCCGCCGGATGGCCGAGCGCGTCGTTGATCTCCTTGAAGCGGTCGAGGTCGAGCAGCAGCAGCGCGAACGGGCCGCCTTCCTCCAGGCGCCGGTCGATGCACTGTTCCATCCGCTTGCGGTTGGGCAGCTCGGTCAGCGCGTCGTGGTAGGCGAGGTGCTCCACCACCCCCAGATGGGTGCGCGACTGCGTGATGTCGGCGATCAGCCCTTCCACCACCGCGTCATCCAACCCGGCATGGACGGTGATGCTGCGGTCGTGGAACCAGTGCCAGGCTCCGCCGGTGTCGCGCACCCGGTATTCGAGGTCGTAGCCGCGGCCTTCGCGCAGGCCGGCGAGCGCCGCGGCCAGCAGGGGCGCGTCGTCGGGATGGACGCCGGCGTGCCACAGGGCCGGCTCGGCCAGCAGCGCCGCCGGGCTGTGGCCTAGCACCTCCGCGACCCGCGCGTTGACGTATTGCAGCCCGCGCCGGTCGGAGAAGGAATAGATGATGTTGGGTGAGCGTTCGACCAGCCGGCGGTAGCGCATCTCGCTGCGGGTCAGTGCGTCCGTCCGTTCGGCGACCCGGAGTTCCAGCGTGGCGCGCGCCGCCTCCAGTTCGGTCTGGGCGGCGCGCAGGTTCAGGTGCGCGCGCACGCGCGCCAGCACCTCGCCATCCTGGAAGGGCTTGGTGATGTAGTCGACGCCGCCGTTGTCGAAGGCGGCCAGCTTGTCCTGCAGGTCCGAAGAGGCGCTGAGGAAGATGACCGGGATGTCGCGCGTCGCCGGATCGTCCTTCAGCCGCCGGCAGGTTTCGAACCCGTCCATCCCCGGCATGCGGATGTCGAGCAGCACGAGGTCGGGGCGGGCCAGGGCCGCGACCTCCAGCGCCTCCGCTCCGCCGGTCACCGGGCGCACGTCATGGCCGGCCTCTCCCAGGATGCCGCTCAGCACCCACAGGTTCTCCAGCAC
>JAEZPL010000192.1 GCA_023413605.1 Pseudomonadota bacterium | reverse complement strand
TCGCGCACCGCCTCCTCGACGCGGCCGTTCACGGACTCCAGCGCGGCGGACAGGCGCGCGATGGTGTGGGCATGCTCCCCCACCGAACGCTCCAGCGTCAGGTTCGCGGCGTGCAGGTCGCCGACCGCGTGGCGGTGGTCGGTCTCATCGCTGTAAGCCAGCACGACGCCGCCGTCCGGCAGCGGCCGGGTCCGCACCGCCAGAACGCGGCCGTCCGGGCGGTTGTGGTCGAAGGCGTGCGGTTCGGGAAGCGAAAGCAGCGCGAGGATTTTCGCGGTCAGCGCGGCCGGGTCGCCGGGGCCGAAGTCCCCCCGCTCCGCGCAATGCCAAACCAGTTCGCGCGCAGGGGCGGCGGGCGACGCCACGGGACCGGGCAGGTCGAGCAGAGCCCGTCCGGTCGCGTTCATCTGCACGACGCGGAAGTCGGCGTCGAGAATGAGGATGCCCTGCGCCACGGCACCGAGCACGGCGTCGAGCTGCTGCTGCACGGCCATCCGACGCCTCCGTCTCCTTCGAAGCGATGCCCCTGATATGCAGGGTGTTTTGCGGGGCGGGTCAGCGTGCGGACAGCAGGCGGTCCACCCTTTCCTTCAGCGCGCCGAAGGAGGGCGGCTTGACCACGAAGCCGTTGACGCCCAGGGCCATCGCCTTCTTCACGATCTCGGATTCGGTGTGGTTGGTCAGGAAGACCACCGGCGTGCGGCTGTTCTGGACCTCCGCGCTGCTGCGCAACTCGGCCAGGAACTGAAGGCCGGACACCGGCTTCATGTCGATGTCGCAGACGATGATGTCGGGGTTGGCGCGGATGCATTCCTGCATGCCGGTCTCGCCATTGTCGGCCTCCGCGATCGACTTGAAGCCGATCTGCATGAGGATTTGCATGATGGTCCGGCGGACAAAGGGCTGATCCTCGATGACCAGGATCTTGTACCGATCGTATTCGACCGCCTTCTTGTCCATCGACGTTCCCTTCTTCGCCTGAGCCCCGCCCATCGGCAGGATAACCACACCGTCACCCGGCCCATCGCCCAGACCGGTGATGGCCCGATTGCTTGTGTGGCAATCACTGATAAAGCCTGTTGCCTTTGCGAGCAACCGCCAGACGGTTACAACCCTTTAAGAATAGCCGTTTCGACGCGACCAAACGCCGCGCGCAATGGCGCCACGCGTTCGCGCGCCGCATCGATCCGGCCCTGGGCCGCCAAAAGTTCGATTTCGGAGCAGAGAGTCGCCAGTTCCCGGGCGCCGGCGGTGCGGGCAGCACCGGCCGCGGCGTGGGCGGCGCGCCGCCCCTCTTCCGCATCGCCGAGGTCCAGGCCGCGCTCCACCTCGTCGAGGATCGGCGCGGTGGTTTCCAGGAAGTAGCCGAGCAGGTCGCGCGCCCCATCCAGGCTGCCGAAGGTGGCCGCCACATGGTCCAGGTCGAGGATGGCCAAGCCTTCGGTGCCCATCGTTCCCCCGCCCGTTCTCAGGCCGCCCGCATTCCTGCCGGTGCCGGGGGCGCCGGTCGCGCCGCCCTTCGCAGCGTCATCATTGCCCGCATTCGAAAGATTGTCCACCGCCGCACGACTGCCACGCGGCGTTGTGGACGCCCGGATCGCGGCGCCGCGCCCGCCCGCGGTCCCCTTTGCCGGGCGGCGCAGGGGCAGCGCCTGGGGCAGCCAGCGCGCCAGCGTCCGCGACAGGATCTGCATGCCGACGGGCTTCGACAGATAGTCGTCCATGCCCGCGGCGAAGCAGCGCTCCGCCTCGCCGATCAGGGCGCTTGCGGTCAGGGCGACGATGGGCAGGCGCCGGCCGCTGTCGCGTTCCGCGGCGCGCAGGCGCTGCGCCAGTTCGTACCCGTCGAGCTGCGGCATGTGGCAGTCGGTCAGCAGCAGCCCGATGGAGCGTTCGTGCAGCAACCGCCACGCCTCCGCCCCGTCGGCGGCCAGCAGGGCGGCGAAGCCCAGCCGCTCCAGCTGCTTGCGGATCACCACCTGGTTGGTCGGGTTGTCCTCCGCCACCAGGATCAGGGCGCCGGCCGCCTCGGCCTCCTCCACGGTCGGAGCCTCGACGGCGCCGATGTCCTCGGGCAGCGACTCGTCGGCTTCCGGCGCGTGGCGCCCGGCGGCGCGGGCAACCACCGTGCGCAGGGTCGCCTGACGCACCGGCTTCATCAATACGGCCGCGACGCCGCTGCCGCCGGCCCCGGCATCGTCGTGGTTCGTGGCGATCACGATCCGCGTTTCGCTGAGCACCGGTATGCGCGCCAGCGCCCCGGCCAGCCCCAACCCGTCCAGCACGCCGGGGTCGTGTTCGATCACCGCGACGTCGAAGGGGGAGCCGCCCTGCACCGCCGAGCGCAGCGCGTCGAATCCACCCGCCGCGTCGTCCGCCATGGCGACCTGCGCGCCCGCCCCGGCCAGCGCGTCGGCGAAGGCCCCGCGCAGGGGGCCGCAGTCGTCGACGACCAGCACGCGCAGGCCGGCAAGGTCCGGACCGGGCAGCACCGGCCGCTCCGGCGCAGCCGGCACGAAGTCCTGCACGGAATCGCCCTGCGCGGAATCGCCGGCCGCCGGCAGGGGCACCGTGAACCAGAAGGTCGAACCCTCGCCCGCCTTCGAGTCCACGCCGATGGAGCCGCCCATCATCTCCACCAGACGGCGGCAGATCGACAGGCCGAGGCCGGTACCGCCGAAGCGCCGGGTGGTGGACGCGTCGGCCTGGGTGAAGGGCTGGAACAGGCGTGCCTGCTGTTCCTCGTCCAGGCCGATGCCGGTGTCCCGCACCTCGATGCGGACATGGTGGCCGTTGCCGCAGCGGACGGACAGCTCGACATGCCCATGCTCGGTGAACTTGATGGCGTTGCCGACGAGGTTCAGCATGATCTGGCGCAGCCGCACCGGGTCGCCCAGGCGCCAGTCCGTCCCGTCCATCGGAACCCGCGTGATCAGGTCCAGGCGCTTTTCCCGCGCCCGGGTCGCCAGCAGGTCCACCACCCCTTCGGCGATGTCGCGCAGCGAGGTCGGGACAGATTCGAGGTGGAGCCGACCGGCCTCGATCTTCGAGAAGTCCAGGATGTCGTCGATGATGGTCAGCAGCGCCGACGCGGATTCGCGGATGACGCCCAGCACGTTGCGCTGCTCCGAATCCAGCGGCGTGCGCTCCAGCACCTCCAGCATGCCCAATACGCCGTTCATGGGGGTGCGGATCTCGTGGCTCATGGCGGCCAGGAAGGTGGACTTGGCGCGCGCCGCCTCCTCCGCATGCTCCTTGGCCTGGCGCAGCGCGTCCTGGGCGCGGTGCCGCTCCGTCACGTCGGCGTAGGTGTAGACGTAGCCGCCGTCCGGCGTGGCGTTGCCGCGGATGCTGAGCACGATGCCGTTGCGGATCACCGTTTCCAGGTCCACCGTCTCGCCCCGGCGCATCGAGCCGGCGACGCGTTCGGCCTCCGCCTCCACATCGCTGTTCAGGTCGGCGTCGGCGTAATCGCGGCGCATGGCGTTGAAACGCATCAGCTCCAGCAGCGTGGGATGGATCGCCAGCAGTTCCTCCGGATAATCCCACAGCTCGCGGTACAGGCGGTTGTGCAGCACGGCCCGTGTGTCGGCGTCGAACATGCACACGCCCGTCGGCATGGTTTCGAACAGCGCCTGAAGCTGCGCCGACTTGGCGGCCAACGCCTCCTCCGCCTCCACCTGGGGGGTGATGTCCACGCAGATCAGCTGGATCGCCCGCTGGCCCATCCAGTCGATGGCGCGGGTGCACAGGTCCACCCAGATGCGCGTGCCGTCGCGCCGCAGCATGCGGGTGCGCCGCCGCATCTCCTCCGTCAGGGCGCCGGTGCTGAACAGGCGGTTCCATTCCAGCAGGTTGCCGTATTCCTCCGGCGGCACGAGCCGTTGCAGGAGCGAGCCGGCCATCAGTTCCGACGGATCGTCGTAGCCGGCCATGGCGGCGTAGGCGTGGTTGATGTACAGCGGCTTGAAGTCGCGCATCACCACGATGC
>JAEZPL010000174.1 GCA_023413605.1 Pseudomonadota bacterium | reverse complement strand
CCTTGGCGCCAAAAGCGTCGGGGGCGTGCCCACCGACACGCTGGCCTGGCTCTTGGAACAGGCCGGCGCCTGGACGCCGGAGGTGCCGGACAAGGTTTCGGCCAAAGGGACGTGACCGCCGCGATCGGCGCACCCCGAAATCGCTCCGGATTACGACTTCCCCACTTTCGCGCGATCCTGCGGCGCCTGCTACTCTGACCTTGCCCTTACAAGGCGTGTGCCTCCCTGTTTTGAACCTCACGGCCCGTCACCCTCCCGGATGACGGGCATTTCTTTTGTCGGCATGCCGTTTGCGGGCATCACAGGGCGTTCCGGGCGGCACGCTTGCGGCGAAGCTTCGCCTTGCGCTTGCTCTTGCGCCTTTCCGCGCGTGTATCCCTGGGGTTTCGGTGGGACATGGTGTTCCTCCTTCGAAGATCGCCTCCCGGCGCGATGATGCGGGCGTGGCGGATGCGCAGTCAGGTGGCTCCGGGATCGCGCCCGGCCACCCCTCCCTTCGATACAGGCGGGCGCGCCCGTTTGCCGGACCGGTCGCTGCAACCGGAGGGCGGCGTTTCCGCGAGGATCGCGACCAGCAGCGACGCGAAGCCCACCGCGAAGAAGGCGGCGTGGAGGGCGTGGCCCAGTTCCCACCGGTCGCGCACATCGGTCCAGACCGGCGGCAGCGTCTCCGCCGTCCAGGCGTTCAGCACGGCGTTCATCGGGGAGACCAGCAGGAACCAGCCCACCAGCCCCGCCGTGACGCTGACCGCCGCGGCGAGCGCCCAGCCGTAGGCTGGCCGCCGCCCGCGCACCAGCACGACAAGCAGCCAGCACAGCGCGATGGAGGCCAGTTCCAACCCGGCGCCCAGCGGCACGCCGAAGGCGATATAGAGGGTGTGCTGCACCGTCAGCCAGTCCGGCCCGGACAGGCGCAGCTTTCCCGGAATCTCCATGACGTGGCAGAAGGCCAGCCCAAGGATCAGGGCGACCAGGAACAGGCTGGCGAACCGAACGATGCGCAGCGTCATGCCCATGACTTCTCCACGCCGCCCAAGGCGCCATCTCCGGCCGGCGGCGGCATCCCCGGCCCCGCTTCACAGCGAACCCTGAAGGTCCTTCACCTTGCCGCTTTCGATCGCGCGGTCCAGGACGCGGCGCAGATGGCGCGGGGTGACGGGCTTGCGGATCACCTTCAGCCCGTGCGCCCGCGCGTCCTCCTCGCATTCCGGGCCGGATTCGCCGGTCAGGATCATGGCGGGGATGGCGCGGCCAGCCATGGCGCGGATGCGCAGCACCGCCTCCGTCCCCACGCGGCCTTCGCGCAGGCGGTAGTCGACCAGCATCACGTCGGGAAAGCGCCCGGCCTCCTGCACCCGCTCCACGGCCTGATCGGTGGACCCGGCGATCAGCACGTCGTAGCCCCATTCCCGGAACATGTCGCGCAGGCCCAGCAGCACGATGGCGTCGTCGTCCACCAGCAGGGCGAGCCGCGCGTTGCCGGCGGCTTCCGTGGGTGCCGGGGCGGGTTGCGGCGGCTCCGCCGGCGCCTCGTCCAGCGGCACCTCGATGGCGAAGACCGACCCGCGGCCGGGCTGGGAGCGCACCTCCACCGGGTGGTCCAGGATCGCCGACAGGCGCTGCACGATGGCGAGGCCGAGGCCGAGGCCGCGCGCCCGGTCGCGCTCCGGGTTGTTGACCTGATGGAATTCCGCGAAGATCTGGGTCAACTGGTCCGTGGGAATGCCGATCCCGGTGTCGCTGACCTCGATCCGCACCGTGCCGCCATGCACCCGGCAGCCGATCTGCACGCCGCCGCGCTCCGTGTATTTGACGGCGTTCTCGACGAGGTTGCGCACCATGCGGCCAAGCAGAACGCGGTCGGTGCGGACCGACACGGGCGGTGGCCGTTCGATGCGGAGGGCCAGCCCCTTGCTTTGCAGGATCGGCGCGTAGGAGGTCTCGATCTCGTCGATCAGCCCGGACAGGGGGACGCTCTCGATCCGCGGGTCGATGGCCCCGGCGTCGAGGCGCGAGACGTCGAGCAGGCTGTCCAGCAGGCCCTTCAGCGTGTCGAGCCCGCGCTCCAGCATCTCCAGGCTCCGCTGCCCCTGCTCGCCCGTGATGTGGCGGTGCAGGATGCCGGAGAACAGGAACATGGACTGCATCGGCTGGCGCAGATCGTGGCTGGCCGCGGCCAGGAACTTCGACTTGGCGCGGTTGGCCTGGTCGGCCTCCTCCTTCGCCTGGTGCAGCGCCGTCTCCATGGCCTTCAGCTTGCCGACGTCGCGCAGGGTGCAGATGGCCAGCACGACCCGCCCTTCCGCGTCGCGGACCGGAGCGGCGCTCGCGGACAGCATCGTCGTGCCGCCGTCCGGCCGGCGATAGGCCACGTCCTCCTGATCCACCAGTTCGCCGGTCAGCAGGGCGCGGGCAAGCGGGCATTCATCCCGGCCATAGGGCCTGCCGTCCGGATGGTAGGCCCCGTGGCCCTCGTCGCCATGCGCGCTCTCACCGCGAACGGAACAGGCCGCCGCGATGCTGTCGGGCTCCGCGAAACCCAGCAGGTGTTCGGCCGCGGCGTTGGCCTTGACGATCCGGCCCGAGGGAGCCTCGGCGACCAGGACGCCGGAGGGCATGTGGTCGAGCACGGCC
>JAEZPL010000092.1 GCA_023413605.1 Pseudomonadota bacterium | reverse complement strand
GGGAAAATGCCTTCCGGGTCGGCGCCGGACAGGGTGTAGGCGTCGGTGTGGCAGACGCCGGTGGCGACGATGCGCACCAGGACCTCGCCCTGCTTCGGGGCGGCCACCTCGACCTCTTCGATCTCCAGCGGCCGCTTCGCTTCCCAGGCCACCGCCGCGCGTGTCTTCACCATCCCGTCGTCTCCGTCGGTTCGTGTTGTTGTTGAGAGAAATTAGCACCGCCCGCGCGTTGACAAAGCTGCAATGTTGGAGAGGATTGTTGCCGTACAGGGATAATCGCGACAGGGCGCGGGGTGCGCGGGTGAGCCGTTGGGATGGCATCGACGAATTCGTGGCGGTCGCGGAAAGCGGCAGTTTCTCCAGGGCGGCGGAGCGGTTGCGCATCTCCTCCTCGCAGGTCAGCCGGCAGGTAGCGGCGCTGGAGGACCGGTTGCAGGCGCGCCTGTTCTACCGCACCACCCGCAGCGTCACTCTGACCGAGGCCGGGCGCTCCCTGCTCGACCGCTGCCAGCGCCTGATCGAGCAGCGCGAGGAGGCGTTGCAGGCGGTCAGCGACCTTCAGGCGGAGCCGAAGGGCCTGCTGCGCCTGACCTGCGCCGTGGTCTACGGCGAGCAGTTCGTCGTGCCGCTGGTGAACGACTATCTGACGAAGCACCCGCAGTTGAGTGTCGCGATCGAGCTGACGAACCGCACGCTCGACCTCGTGCACGAGGGGGTGGATCTCGCGGTGCGGCTCGGCCGGCTGACCGACTCCAGCCTTGTCGCCGCGCGCATCGCGCCGCGCGTCATGCATCTCTGCGCCGCGCCGTCCTATCTGGATCGGATGGGCACGCCGCGCGGCCTGTCGGACCTCGCCGGGCATGAATGCCTGATCGGCACCGCCGACACATGGGCGTTGGACGACGGCGGGCAGGAATGGCTGTTCCGGCCGCAGGGGCGGTGGCGCTGCAACAGCGGAACGGCGGTGCTGGACGCCGCGCTGCGCGGCTTCGGCCTGTGCCAGCTGCCGGACTATTACGTGGTCGAACACCTGAAGGCCGGCCGGCTGGTCTCCCTGCTGCCGGAACACCGGCCGCCCAACACCGCCGTCTGGGCGGTCTACCCGCCGCAGCGCCACTTGTCGCCCAAGGTCCGGCTGCTGATCGAGCATCTGAAGGAAGGTCTCGCCAAACGCCCGGAATACCGGTGATGCACGGCGCCGCCTGACCAAGGTCGGAACATCGCCGTCCCCCAGCCATTGACAATGGCGAGTGTGAGTTGTTTGAGGGGATGTTGATGCATATTGACCTGTCCGTTGCGGTCGACCGGATTCAATCCATGGTGCACGGGGCGATTGCCCTGCTGCCCAACCTGTTGATTGCGGCGTTGGTGTTCGTGATTTTTCTGGTCGCCGCGCGTCTGGTGCGGTCCCTGGTGCTGCGCCTGGTCGGCCATCGCGCCTCGCCGGGGTTGGAACGGGTGCTGGGCCGGCTGACGCAGGGGGCGGTGACGGTGATCGGCCTGTTCGTGGCCCTGACCATCGTCGTGCCGACGCTGACCGCCGGCAGCCTCGTCCAGCTGCTGGGCATCAGCAGCGTCGCGGTCGGCTTTGCCTTCAAGGACGTGTTGCAGAACTTCCTGGCCGGTATCCTGATTTTGGTGACGCGCCCCTTCCGCATCGGCGACGAGATCGTGTTCGGCGGCTTCGAAGGCACGGTGGAGGACATCCAGACCCGCGCCACGGCCCTGCGCACCTACGACGGGCGGCGCGCGGTGATCCCGAACTCCAAGCTGTTCACCGACGCCGTGCTGGTGAACACCGCCTACAAGCGCCGTCGCTCCGAATACGATCTTGCCTTCGACACCGGCGCCGACCTGGACCGCGCCCGGCATACGATCCTCAGCACCGTCAGTGGCGTGGACGGCGTCCTGTCCGACCCGGCGCCGGAGGTGCTGACCACCTCCGTCACTTCGGAAAAGGCGGTCCTGCACATCCGCTGGTGGAGCCTGCCGCACCGCGGCGACGTGGTCCGCGTCCAGGACCGCGTGATGGCCGCCATCGATCGCGCGCTGAAGGACGGCGGAATCAAGGATGGCGGAATCGCTAAGCAGCCGGCGGGGGTGTGACCCTTGCTGATTCCCTCTCCCCTCCGGGGCTCGGAGCCGACGGCCGGAGGCCGATTGAGCGCCGAAGGCGATCAAAGGCGGAGAGAGGTCGCGAGACTTGCGAGCGACCGGGTTAGGGTGAGGGGGCGCCCGAAGGGCGTCAAACCACGGCAATAAGGCGGCGTCATCGGCCTTCGGCCGCCCCTCATCCCAACCCTTCTCCCCGGAGGGGAGAAGGGCTTAGCCGGTCGCCGCGGCCCTTTGCCCGCTTTCCGGCGGAGTCGGCGCCAGCTGGAAGCCGATGGGCTGGCGCAGCGGGGCCTGCTGCTTCAGCGACGTGCGAAGCGCCTCGTAGTCGCGGATCATGTCGGGGGTGACCGACGCGCGCGATTCCTTCAGCGCCTGCTCGAACTGGCCCATGCCCACGCTACCGCTGTCCAGCGACTGGCGCAGGGCCAGCAGGCCGGCGCGACGGACGAGGTCGCCCAGGTCGGCGCCGGTGTAGCCGTCCGTCCGGTCGGCCAGCCGGTCGAGGTCCACGTCCTGGGCCAGCGGCATGCCCCTGGTCTGGATCGCCAGGATGTGGCGGCGCGTGGTCCGGTCGGGCAACGGCACATAGACCAGTTCGTCGAAGCGGCCGGGGCGCAGCAGGGCGGGATCCAGCAGGTTCGGGCGGTTGGTGGCGCCGATCACCACGACGCTCTGCAACTCCTCCAGCCCGTCCATCTCGGCCAGGATGGTGTTGACGACGCGTTCGGTCACCGCCGGCTCGCCGAGTGCGCCGCCGCGGGCGGGCACCAGGCTGTCGATCTCGTCGATGAAGATGACGGCCGGCGCCACCTGCCGTGCCCGGCGGAACAGGCGAGAGACCTGCTGTTCCGATTCGCCGTACCATTTCGACAGCAGGTCGGACGACTTGGTGGCGATGAAGTTGGCGTTGGCCTCCTTCGCCACCGCCTTGGCCAGCAGCGTCTTGCCGGTCCCCGGCGGCCCGAACAGCAGGAAGCCCTTGGCCGGGCGGATGCCCATGCGGCGGAAGGCATCCGGGTGCTTCAGCGGCAGTTCGATGCCTTCCTGAAGCTGCCGGCGCACGTCATCCAGCCCGCCGATGTCCTCCCACGACACGTTCGGAACCTGGATCATGATCTCGCGCATGGCCGACGGCTGCACCCGCTTCAGCGCGCTTTCGAAGTCGCGGCGGCAGACGCGCAGCTTTTCCAGGACCTCGGGCGGGACGCCCCCGTCCTGCAGGTTCAGGCTGGGCAGCACGCGGCGCAGCGCGTCCATGGCGGCTTCGCGGGCGAGCGCCGAGAGGTCGGCGCCGACGAAGCCGTAGGTGGTGCGGGCGATGTCGTCCAGGTTCACGTCCTCGGCCAGCGGCATGCCGCGGGCGTGGATCGCCAGAACCTCGCGCCGGCCGGTCTGGTCGGGCACGCCGATGATGATCTCGCGGTCGAAGCGTCCGGGGCGGCGCAGCGCCTCGTCCAGCGCGTCGACGCGGTTGGTGGCGGCGATGACCACGATGTTCTGCCGCGGCTCCAGCCCGTCCATCAGGGTCAGCAGCTGGGCGACGATGCGCCTCTCCACCTCGCCGGTGGTTTCCTCGCGCTTGGGCGCGATGCTGTCGATTTCATCGATGAAGATGATGGACGGCGCGTTCTGCTGCGCCTGCTGGAAGATTTCGCGCAGCCGCTGCTCGGACTCGCCGTAGTGGCGGCCCATGATCTCCGGCCCGGCGATGCTGAAGAAATGCGCCTCCGCCTCGTTGGCGACGGCCTTGGCGAGAAGCGTCTTGCCGGTGCCGGGCGGGCCGTGCAGGATCACGCCCTTCGGCGGGTCGATGCCCAGGCGCTGGAACAACTCCGGGTGCTTGAGCGGCAGTTCCACCATCTCGCGCACCTCGTCCACCGCGTTGCCCAGGCCGCCGATGTCGTCGTAGGTGACGTCGGCGCGGTGCGCCTTCTTCGGCTCCGTGTATTCGGGCAGAAGCTCGATCTCGGTCTCGGCATCGACGTGCACGATGCCGCGCGGCGTGGTGGCCGTGACGACAAGGCGGATTTCCTGGAGACCGTAGGTGTTCTGTTCGAACATGCGGCCGAACACGTTGTCGGGATAGGCGCCGCGGTCGTGGCCGGTCCCGCCGCCGCTGCGCTGGTACACGGCGGTGGAGACGATGTCCCCGGCCGTCAACGGGCGCTGGAAGAAGGTGCGGCGCAGCGCCTCGCCGGATCCCTGGAGGCGCAAATTCTTCTGCGCCGGGGCGAAGGACACGCGCTTGGCCGGCTTCGATTCGGCGGGCCGGACCTCGATGTGGTCGCCGCCGCTGACCCCGGCGTTGGCGCGTTGCAGGCCGTCCAGCCGGATGATCTCCAGCCCTTCGTCCTCGGGGTAGGGGGGCACGGCGACGGCGGCGGTGTGGCGCTCGCCGATGATCTCGATGATGTCGCCTTCCCGGATGCCAAGCTGGCTCAGCAGGGTCCGGCTGACCCGCGCGACGCCCTTGCCCACATCCTCGGGCCGGGCGTTGGCCACCTGGATTCGGACGGTCTTCGTGTTTTCCGGTTCCGCCATTGGCCCTTCTCGCATGACGTCAGAGGGAGGTGCGGGACGACCGCACGGGTTCCCAACAGATGCTGCGTTGAAAGGGCTGCCCGCACAGCAGGCTCAGAGGGCATAAGCCACAAGGAAAAGGCGACACCCGGAGGTGTCGCCCGTCCATACCCGCTTGCGGAGAAGCGCCGTTTTCAGCAGGACGTCTGGCGCGGAACCCGCTCCACCTCCAGGCCGAACAGCGGGCGCAGGCGCGTTCCCAGCACGTTGCCGGCCAGAGCCGCCGCGATCCACACCCAGCCGTGCAGGCTGCCCGACGCGATGCCGCTGAAATACGCCCCGATGTTGCAGCCGTAGGCGAGGCGGGAGCCGTAGCCGAGCAGCACGCCGCCCACCACCGCCGCGACCAGGGAGCGTCGCGGAAGCGTCCACACCGGCGCGAACTTGCCGGCCAGCCCGGCGGCCAGCAGCGCGCCCAGGATGATGCCGAAGTCCATGACGGAGGTGACGTCGGCCAGCACGCTGTCCTGCAACGACTTGGCCTGGGCCGGCGACTGCCAGAACGGCCAGGAGGCCACGTCGACGCCCAGCGCCGCCAAGCCCTTGCTGCCCCACAGCGCGAAGGCCGAGGTGATGCCCCACGGGCGGCCGGCCAGCGCCAGCGTCGCGAAGTTCAGCAGGACCAGCGCCAGCGCACCCCAGACCAGCGGCCACGGGCCGCGCAGGACGCGCTGAAGCCCCGCCGTCCGCGCCGGGGCGCCTTCCACCAACCGGCCGTGACGGCGCTTCTCCAGCACCACGGTCACGGCATAGACGGCGGCGAAGACCGCGAGGTTCACGGCCAGCGCCAGCGGCCAGCCCCAGGCCGACACCAGCGACACGGGCGCGAAGGTCGGCTGCGTCTGCCACCAGGGCAGGTGATAGGCGCCGAGCACCGAGCCGACGATGAAGAAGAACAGCGTCACGATCATCCGCGTGCTGCCGCCGCCCACCGTGTAGAGCGTGCCGGACGCGCAGCCGCCGCCCAGCTGCATGCCGATGCCGAACAGGAAGGCGCCGACCAGGACCGACAGGCCGACCGGCGACACCAGCCCCTTCACCGGCGCGCCGAACAGCGTGCCGGCGGCCAGCACCGGGAAGAACAGGACGCAGGCCACGGCCAGCATGATCATCTGCGCCCGCAGCCCGGCGCCGCGCCGGTCCGCAATGAAGACGCGGAAGGCGGAGGTGAAGCCGAACAGCGCGTGGTAGAGCACGAGGCCCATGGCCCCGCCAATGAGATACAGCGCCGCCTGGGTGCCGGACACGGCGTCCCCGATCCACAGGCCGCCGCCGACCAGCGCCAGCAGCGCGGCCCCGACCACGCGCCAGTCGACCGACGGCAGAAGCGTCGCCGGGCCCGCCGCCCGGCCGAGAGTCACGTCAGTCATGCCGACACTCCAATTCACACTGAAAATTGCGTTATAAACAGCGAGCAACAGGTGAGCGGAGTAAATAATGAACCGGCCTCGTCGGGGAAGGCGTGCTCTGCGCATCCCTGTCCTGCATTTGCGCATGCGTGGAATTCAGTGGTGTGAAATAGGCGCTGTGAAATGTGGGGATTTGTGGAGTTTCCGCGGCGGACCCGTCACCGCAGCGTCACTTGACTTCGCGCGCCCGTTCCGCACTGTGCGGATCCCTTCCGTGCACAAGCGTCCCCTTCAATGCCCAGCCAGACACCAGCCCTGACGATCGACGCCGCCTCGCGGCACTATGCCGGGACGCCCGCCCCTGCGGTGGACGGCGTGACCATCGAGGTCGTGCCCGGGGAGTTCCTGGCCTTGCTCGGCCCCTCCGGCTGCGGGAAAAGCACGCTGCTGCGCATGGTCGCGGGGTTCGAGCGGTTGGACGCCGGGCGCATCGCGGTCGGCGGGCGCACCCTGTCCGGCCCCGCCACCCATGTGCCGCCGGAGGAGCGGCGCATCGGCCTCGTCTTCCAGTCCTACGCCCTGTGGCCGCACATGACGGTGGCCGGCAACGTCGCCTATCCGCTGGAAACCGCCCGCGTGCCGAAGGCCGACCGGGAACGGCGCGTCCGTGCCGCGCTGGAGACGGTCGGGCTGACCGGATACGAGGCGCGCCGCCCGGCGGAGCTGTCCGGCGGGCAGCGGCAACGCGTGGCTCTGGCCCGCTGCCTCGTCATGAGCCCGGAACTGGTGCTGCTGGACGAGCCGCTCGCCAACCTCGACGTTCACCTGCGCGCGGCGATGGAGGAGGAGTTCGCGGATTTCCACGCCAAGACCGGCGCCACCATGGTCTACGTCACCCACGATCAGGCGGAGGCGATGGCGCTGGCCACGCGCATCGCCGTGCTCGACCACGGCCGCCTCGCCCAGGTGGCCCCGCCGCGCACGCTCTACCGGGAACCGGCAACGCCCATGGTGGCGGGGTTCGTGGGGCAGGGCGCGGTGGTGCCGGGTGTCGTCACCGGCCCGGCGGTGGGCGGCCGCGTCCGCGTTCGCCTGTTCGGTTCCGAGGCCCCTGGTGCCGAGGCCGTCGTCCGCTGCCGTCCCGGCCAGGGCGAAGGCCCGGCGCTGGTCTGCCTGCGCCCCGAAGACCTGGAACCCGACCCCGCCGGCCCCATCGCCGCGACGGTCATCCGCGCGGCCTACAAGGGCGGTTTCGTGTCCGTGGAGGCGGAACCGGCCGACGCTCCCGGCGCCCGCCTGACCCTGCGCGTCTCCGGCGATGCGCAGGTGATGCCCGGGGAAGCGGTGCGGCTGGCGGTCCGGGACGGTTGGGTGGTGCCGGAGGGATTATAGGGTTAAAGCGGATTGCGATCCGCTTTGGACCGCGACCGCGGTCCCGGCCTCTCGCGGGAACTTCGTTCCCGCTGGCGGCAGGCGGATGCCAAAGGCATACGCAGAGAGCCCCCCCTGCGGCCGAGCCCCGACTGGCGAATGAAGTCATAAGAATCTAAAGCGAATGGAAATTCGCTTTAGGGTGGGGGGCCAACGCAACCACCTACCCCCGCCAGGGAATGATCCCCGGCGGCAGGCGCCGGCCCAGCCAGCCCACGGCGAGCATCGTGACGACCACCACCGCGATCGTGATGGTGCTGAGCGCCGCGGCGAGCGTCGGGCTGCCGCCTTCCTCCAGCGCGTAGAGGACGACGCCCAGAGTCTCCCGCCCCTGCGACCACAACAGGATGGACACGGTCAACTCGTTGAAGGCGGTCAGGAAGACCAGCACGCCGCCGGCCATGGCCGCGGGGGCGACCAGCGGCGCCACGATGGTGCGCAGACGGCGCAGGCGTCCGGCCCCGCAGGCACGGGCCGCTTCCTCCATCGCCGGGTCCAGCGCCACGCAGGCCGCCTGCGCGGGGCGGAGCGCCAGCGACAGGAAGCGCGCCAGATAGGCGATCAGGATGATGCCCAGCGTGCCGTACAGGCTGACGCCCAGCATCGGCAGCGGCTTCAGGAACACCAGGATGCAGCCGATGGCCAGCACCACGCCGGGCACCGCGTTCGGCAACTCGATCAATACGCCGACCACGCGGGCCATGCGGCTTCCCTGGCCGCCGCTTCCCCCCACCATGGCGTGGGCGAGCGGGATCGCCGCCAGCGTCAGCACCACCGCCGCAATTCCCGACAGGGCCAGCGAGTTGGCGAAGGCCCGGCCTACCTGATCCAACCCCAGCACGGTCGCGTAATGGGCCAGCGTCGCCGTCTCCGGCCCCAGCGGCAGGCCGTAGACCCGGATCAGGCTGGTGGAGACCAGCGCCGCCAGGGGAGCGGCCAGCACCAGCGCCACCACGGCCCAGCACAGCGCCTCCATCGGGCGCCGCGCGCGACCGAGCGGCAGCACCGCCGTGGGCGCCGAGCCGCCGATCACCCGCGCGTCGATGCGCGCCTGAAGCATCATCTGCGCGGCGATGCCGACGCAGGCGATGGCGCCGATCAGCACGGCCAGCACCGCGACCTCCGGCAGCACCGACGGGCCGAAGCCGGACAGGCGGCGGTAGATCAGCGTCGGCAGCACCGGAATGCCCGCCGGGATGCCCAGCAGCGCCGGAACGCCGAAGTTGCCCAGCGCCGCGACAAAGGCGAGCGCGAGGCCGGCGGCCAGCCCCGGCAGGCTCAGCGGCAGGACGATGGTGCGCAGGATGCGCATGCGCCGCGCGCCGGAGGCCTGGGCCGCCTCCACCAGATCGCGCGGCACGGCGCGCAGGGCGGCGCGGAGCGCCAGGAAGACCAGCGGCGCATGCTCGATCCCCATCACCAGGATCATGCCGGCGGAGGAATAGACCGGGTTCGGCGTGCCCGGCGGCGGGGCGAGGCCCAGCGGCTTCAGCAGCGGGCTGCCGGAGCCGGTCAGGTGAATCCAGGACAGTGCCACGATCTGCGGCGGGATCATCAGCGGCAGGATCAGGCAGAAGCCCAGCGCGGTCTTGCCGCGCAGGTCGGTCAGGCTGGACAGCAGCGCGAACGGCCCGCCGAGCAGGGCCGCAACCAGCGTCGCCCCGGCGGCGATGGCGACGCTGTTGCCGGTGGCGCGCCACGTCATCGGCGCGTTCAGCACGCGGGTCAGCGCCTTGACGTCGCCGGCCATCATCGGTCCGGCGACCTCCCACAGCAGCCGCAGGACCGGCAGCAGCACCAGCAGGCCGGCCAGCGCGATCAGCAGCGGTGCCGCGGAAACAGGAAAACGACCGGAGGCCCGAACGGACCCCCGGTCGTGCAGGGTGGTGACGGTCATGCTCAGCCGCCGAACAGGTCGGCGAAGTCCTTCTTGTTGTCTTCGTCGTCCTTCAACGCCTTGGCGGGATCGAAGGGCATCAGCGTGATGGTGGACGGGTCGGGGAACCCCTCCGGCGCCTTCACGCCGGGCAGCGCCGGCAGGAAGCCCTGGCGGGACGCCAGTTCCTGCCCTTCCTTGCCCAGCAGGAAGGCGACGAAGGCCTTGGCGGCCTCCGGGTTCTTCGTGGTGTTCAGGATGCCGACCGGCTCCGTCACCGCGCTGACGCCTTCCTTGGGGAAGACGAAGGCGACGGGGGCGCCCTTCAGCTGCTCGCGGATCGGCAGGTAATCGACGATCACGCCGTACAGCTTCTCCCCGCTGGCGACGGCCTTCAGGATGCCGCCGTTGCCCTTGGCCGCGGTGGCGCCGTTGCCCTGCATCTTCTCGTACCAGCCCATGCCCAGCGACGGCATCGCCTTCGTCGCCGCCATGTGGATGGCGGCCGCACCGGAATAGAGGGGGCTGGGCATCACCGTGGTCCCCCTGGCCTCCGGCTTCAGCAGGTCGAGCCAGGAGGCCGGCTTCATCGGGGCGGCGGTGTTGTAGGCGATGCCCGTCGTGATCAGCTTGGTGCCGAACCACATGCCGTCCGGGTCGTGCGTGCCGGGGCGGTAGCCCTGGACGGGCGCTTCGGCGAAGGGCAGCAGGCGCTTTTCCGCCTTCAGCGATTCCATGGTCACGGCGTCGGCGATCAGCAGCAGGTCGGCCTGCGGGCTGCCCGCCGCGATCTCCGCCCGCAGCTTGTTCATCAGCTCGGTCGTGCCGCTGCGGATCCACTCCACCTCGACGCCGGGGTTCTTGGCCTTGAAGGCGTCCACCGTCTGCTTGGCGTCGGCCTCAAGCTGCGAGGTGTAGAGCACCAGCTTGCCGGCCGGCGCATCCTGGGCGGCGTGCGCCGGTTGGCCCAGCAGCAGCGCGGCGATGGCGGCTGCGATGGCCGCGACGGTGGTCCTCATGTCTCCCGTACCCCTCTCATCTTCCCTTGGCGGCGGCATTCGTTCGCGCGTTTTTCAGCCTTGCACGCCGGTGCCAGTGTACGCGTGCGACTGTGTACGCGAAAACCATGACATTGGCATGACCGCATCGGGGCATGACCGCAATGGGGGTCAGGAGAGGGGCCGCCGAGGGGCGAGCGTCCCGGTCAGCGCTTCTTTTCCGCGCGCCTGGCGTTCAGGACGTTCTGCGTATCGGCCTGGGCGCGCGCCGATGCTTCCAGCCGCTTGGCGGACAACTCCATCGATGCGGCGCTCTTGTGGAGGCGTTGCAGGCAGCGGAGCATCCGTTCGACCGCCATGGCGCGGTGCTGCGCGGCAATGCCGCGGGCGTCGGTCGGGCATGCCGGAACGTCCTGGGGCTTGGCCGGCTTCACCGGCAGCCGGGTGAGCATGTCCAGACGGGTTGGGTTGCAGCGGAGCGCGTCGATGCGGTGGGTCAGTTCCAGCAGCGACACATTGCGGCACAGCCCGCGGCACCAGACGCCGCCCGGTTCCGAACGCAGGCAGAATCCGCATCCGGCTTCTTCGTTCCAAACGCGCTGCACCGACTGAACAGGCATGAAGCACCTTTCCGCATCGATCAAGCAATGCAAAATCGACGCGAAAAGGCAATCCGCCGTTCGCTATAAGGCTGCAAGGAAAATTGAATTAAGACGTTCGGGCAGCCTCGGATGTACGCAAAATGCCCTTGCTGGTGCGCTGAGCAAACCGTTGGAGCGCGCAAACCGGAATGGGCCTGCGCCTCCAACAGCGCGTTCCACTGCTGTGCCGGTGTCGTTCGGCCCAGCGATTATTGAGGCAGCTTTGCGTCGGTGACGGCGATGGTCTGCTTGGGCGCCGCGGATTTGAAGCCTTTCTCCAGCAGTTCGGCCACCTCGTGGTCGCGCGCCTTGGCGGTGGTGCCGCCCAGAACGACGGCGATCATGCGCTGGCCGTTGCGGCTGGCGCTGCCCGCAAGGTTGAACCCGCTGAGATTGATGAAGCCGGTCTTGATGCCGTCGTAGCCCTCGACCCGGCCGAACAGCCGGTTGTGGCCAGGGATCACGGTGCCGTTCCAGTCGAAGCGGGTGCGGGCGAAATAAGCGTATTCCTGCGGCGGCAGGTTGACCACCGCGCGGGCCAGCTTGGCCATGTCGCGGGCGGTCGTCCGCTGTTCCCGGTTCGGCAGGCCGGAGGCGTTGCGGAAGGTGGTGTTCGTCATGCCCAGCGAGTGGGCCTTCGCCGTCATCATCTCGGCGAACCGGTCCTCGCTTCCACCCAGCGCTTCGCTTAGAACGACCGCGGCGTCGTTGGCCGACTTCACGGTCAGCGCCAGGATCGCTTCCTCGACCCGGATGGTGGTTCCGGGGATGAGGTTCAGCCGCGACGGCTTCTGGTTGGAGGCGTGGCGGGACACCGGCAGTTCCTGGTCGAGTCGCAGATTGCCCTTCTCCAGCGCCTCGAAGGTCAGAAGCAGCGTCATCATCTTGGTAAGCGACGCCGGGTAGGTGGCGACGTCCGCGTTCCCCGCCTCGATGATGCGGCCGGTTTGCGCGTCCATCAGCACATGCGCGTGCACGGGGCGGAAGGCCGTGGCCGCCCCCGCGGCGCCGGCGACCGCGGCGGCCCCGGCCACGACGCGCTTCCCGCCCCTGCGCTTCACCTTGGCCGTGGTGGCTTTAGAGGCGGTTTTGGCGACGGCCTTGCTTGTCTTGGTCGTCGCCGACGCCTGGGCGGTGGTCTGGGTGGCCCTGGCCGAGGCCTCTGCCGGGTTGAACAGGAAGGGCGTGGCGACCGCCAGCGACAGAAGCAGCGGCAGGGCAAGACCGAACGGCGAACGCGGCATTTTTGCGACCGGATGGAAGGGTGGTCCTTCCCTGTAGGCCGGAAGCCGTTAATAAAAAATGTGTTGAACGTTCGGGCGCGTGAGGTGCCCCACAACCTTTTCCGTTAAGCATACAACGATGTGGCAGGCGCGCCACGCTGCTGTGCACATTGTGGCACAAAAGCATCAACCCTTCTGATGTCACTTGTGTCGGGCGCCGCCGCCCGGCAGATGTCTTACTCCGAACGGATCGACCGGTCCGCCACCGCCTCCCGGTGAGGCGCCGAATCGGTCGGAACGGCTCGTCAGTTGTCTGTTCATCGCCGCGTGGGATGCTTTGATGATGCTGAACACTCTTCGCTCCTACGCTCGGCCCGCGCTGCGGGCGGGGATGGCCGTTTGCCTCCTCGCCGGCCTGCTTGCGGTGCCGGGGCGTACTGCGCAGGGCGCCGCGGCGCGCGACGTCATCGGTTCCTGGATCGCCCGGCTCGACCAGCGGGCGGGCGAGCTGGAAGCCGCCCCCCGCGTGAAGCAGACGCGCATCGGCTACGGCTCCGTCATGAAGAAGGGCGACGGCGGCATGGTGGACGTGATCGTTCCCGGCCCGGTCCAACCCTCGGATGCGCCGGCCGACGCACCTGCCCCGGCTGCCGCTTCCACGCCGGTCCCGCCGGCGGCTGCCCCCGCGTCGGTTCCCGCCGTCTCCGCCGCGGTGGAGGGGGAAGCGGCCGCCGTGGCCGCACCCCCGGTGGAGGTTCTGCCCCCGCCGCCGGCCCTGACCTTCAAGATGCGCGCCCGCAGCGCCGACCGTGTCGGCCGTCTGGCGACGCGCCTGATCGAGCTGGGCTATCTGACGCCCGAGCAGTGGACCGACACCTTCGACGACACCATCGAGGTCGCGGTCCGCGCCTTTCAGATGGCCGAAGGGCTGATGCCCGACGGCAAGGTGGGCGAGGTCACGCGTCAGGCGCTCGACCGCACGCCGAAGGAGGCTGCGACGCTGATGCGCGGCGCCGTCGCCTCGCTGCGCGCCTTCCAGCCGACGGTTCCCGACACGGTGCTGCTGGTCAACCTGCCCAGTCAGACCGTGACCTACATCGAACGCGGCAAGCTTGCCTTCACCATGCGCGCGGTGGTCGGCCGTCCCTCGCGCCAGACCCCGCTGCTGCAGGACCGGGTGACCAGCGTCACCATCAACCCGACCTGGACGGTCCCGCCGACCGTGCTGACCGAGGACAAGCTGCCGATCCTGCGCAAGAAGGGCAATCCGGGCATCAAGGACGCCATCGTGTACCTGGACGGCGTCGAGGTCGTGCCGGAAACCATCAACTGGTGGCAGGTCACGCCGGAGCGCATCCGCATCGTGCAGCGTCCGGGTGACGACAACGCGCTGGGCCGCTTCCGCTTCAACCTGAC
>JAEZPL010000082.1 GCA_023413605.1 Pseudomonadota bacterium | reverse complement strand
CTGCACCACCGCGCCCGGCACCGCCACGGTCTTCACCGACAGAAGATCCTTCAGCGAGAAATGCAGGCCGACGCCGAACATCAGCAGGATGACGCCGATCTCCGCCAATTCGTTGGCAAGGCCCTGGTCGGCGACAAACCCAGGTGTGAAGGGACCGACGAGCACGCCGGCCAGAAGATAGCCCACCAGCGGCGACACGCGCAGCTTGTGGGCGATGGCACCGAAGGCAAATGCCAGAACGAATCCGGCGACGAGCATGGCGATCAAGGGACCGGCGTGCATGGGTCTCCTGCTGGGAACGAGAGCGGCGGGATGGGGTTCTACCCTTGACATTGGCACGCACACCGCTCATTTCAACCATAATGGTTGAAATTTTGCACGTACAGGAATGCCAAACGCCAAGCCCCCGCCCCCGTCGCTGACCCCCGGCCAATGCCGGGCCGCCCGCGGATTCCTCGACTGGACGCAGGATGAACTGGCCGAGCGCGCAGGCCTGTCCCGCAGCACCATCCGGGATTTCGAAAAGGGCCGGCACGACCTTCAGCCGGGTTCGGCCCAACAGATTGTCCGGACGTTGGAGGAAGGAGGGTTGCAACTCCTTCCTGCGGACGATGGCGGACCGGGAGTGCGGCTGATGCGAAAGGAATAAAGCGAAACAACCCTGGATTAATTTTTAACGAGTCATTAGCAACAAAAAGGAGATCATTCATCCTGATTCGCAACAGGGAGGAATGGTCCATGGTCGCAATCTCCGCCCCATCGAACGGCTACGTTCCGCTTCTGAACACGGCAACGAAGACCACGGCCAAGCAGGGACAGCCCCCTTCCTCCGCTGCAAGCGGGACCGGCGGCGCGGGCGATCAGGTGACGCTTTCCCCGCAGGCCAATGTTTTCCTGAAGAACCTAAAAGGACCGTCCGAGACGTTGGCGGGGCCATCCATCACGTTCAACATCCCCGACCAGAAGGCGATGGACAAAATCATGGCCTATCACAACGACATGCGCGACCACATGCGCAAGACCATGCACTTCGCCCGCAAATCCTTCGGCCTTGGGGAGGTCGAGGACGGTGGCGGGCTGGCGCTGACCGGCAAAATCGGCGACGTGATCAAGAAGGCGGCGGCGGCGGCCGGGATCGTCGAACCGGAAAAGCCCGACGAAGTGAAGGCCTGGGAAGAGGCCCGAAACGCCGACAATCCATCCGAAGCAGAAGCCGAGCCGAGCGCCGGGGTGCAGGGCACCTCCCTGATCACAATGTATTTGCCCGAAGACAAAGGCGGTGGTCAGGTGGAGCTTTGGTTCGACAACAAGGCGCTCGACAAGCTCGCCAGCCTGTCGCCCGACGACGTCAAAAAGAACCTGCTCGACCTGATGACGGGCGGGAACAAGGAATCCGGCGCCAACGCGACCATCGACAACGGCGTCTTCGGCCAGTTCATGAACGAGAACGCCGCGTGGCACCCGGAATGGAAGCAGCCCAAGGCGCGGCTCGCCTACGTCGATCTGGACGCGCCGGAAGGCTCATCTCCGCTCTTCATGATTCAGTCGAAGAGCCGGCCGGACTATGTCGCCGAGCACGCGGATGAGCTGGTGGACACTGTGATGAAGATGCTGAAAGCAGCGAAGGGGTAAAGGAAAAAAGCGCCGGCTCCGTGCCGGCGCTTTGATCGGCCTGACGGCCGCCCCCTCATGTCAACCTTCTCCCCGGAGGGGAGAAGGAATAGAGAGCCTTACAGCCGCCCGCGCTTCAGGCTGGTCTTCCCAAACGCGGTATCGACATAATCCAGAAGCTCGCCCAGCGCTTCGGTCTGGGACAGGGCGCCGGTGTCGATGGCCAGTTCGGGCGTCTCCGGCGCCTCGTAGGGGGCGGAGATGCCGGTGAACTGCGGGATCTCCCCGGCCCGGGCCTTCTTGTACAGGCCCTTCGGGTCGCGCGTCTCGCAGGTGGCGAAGTCGGCGGCGACGTAGACCTCGTGGAACCGGTCGCCGCCGATGGAACGCGCGCGGGCGCGGTCCGCCTGCAAGGGCGAGATCAGCGAGGCGATGACCAGCACGCCCGCGTCGGCGAACAGCTTCGCCGTCTCGGCGACGCGGCGGATGTTCTCCGCCCGGTCTTCGGGCGAGAAGCCCAGGCCGGCGTTCAGGCCGTTGCGGACGTTGTCGCCGTCCAACACGAAGACCTGCCAGCCGCGGTCGAACAGCGCGCGTTCCAGCGCCATGGCGAGCGTGGACTTGCCGGCACCCGACAGGCCGGTCAGCCACAGGATGCCGCCCTTGTGGCCGTTGGCCGCGAAGCGCTCCTCCGTGGTGACGGTGTGCGACACCTCGGTGGTGTTGGCGGAGGCCGCCGGGCCTTCGTCCACCTCCACCGCGATGCAGCCGCCGACCACGTCGTGGCCGTCGATCAGCACGCCGCGGCCGGTGCGCGGAAGCTCCGACGCCAAGTCGACGGCGATGGGCGAGCGGGAGCGCAGCACGACCTCCGCCACCTCGTTGCGGTGGACGGCCTTGGCCGGGGTGCTCGACAGATCCTCGATGTCGATGACGGCGGTGATGCTCTCCACCGTCACCCGGTGCTCGGCCGTCGCGATCTTCAGCGTGTAGGTCTTGCCGACCGCCAGCGGTTCGGAGGTCAGCCAGAACAGCCGCACGCCCAACCGGTGGGTGACGTGGGGAGCGCCCTGCTCCAGATGCGCGACATGGCCGCGCTCCGCGAAGATGCGCTTGTCGAGCGTGACGCCGATGCTCTGCCCCGCCTGGGCCGAAACGATCGGGTGCGGGTGGTTCCAGCCCTCGATGCTGACCACCGTGGCCGTGGCCCCGGTGGGCGAGAAGCGCAGCGTGTCGCCGACGCGCAGGCGACCGGATTCGATGCGGCCGGCCAGGATGCGGCGGTCGTCGGGCTTGTAGACGTCCTGCAGCGGGAGGCGCAGCGGCTGGTCGGTCGGGGTCTGCTGCGGACGGAAGGCGTCCAGAGCCTCGATGACCGTCGGGCCGTCGTACCAGGGCGCCTTGTCGGACCGGGTGACGATGTTGTCGCCGTGGCGCGCCGCGATCGGGATGATGAAGCTGGGGTTGACGTCCAGCTCCGCCAGATAGTCGCGGATTTCCTTGGCGACGGCGTCGTAGCGGTCCTGCGCGAAGTCCACGCGGTCCATCTTGTTCACGACCACCGCGACCTGACGCACGCCCAGCAGGTGCAGCAGGAAGGCGTGGCGGCGCGACTGCTCCAGGGCACCTTCGGCGGCGTCGATCACCAGCAGGGCGGCGTCGGCCTGGGACGCGCCGGTCACCATGTTCTTCAGGAACTCGGTGTGGCCCGGCGCGTCGATGATGACGTAGGGGCGCTGCGCCGTCTTGAAGTGGATCTGCGTGGTGTCGATGGTGATGCCCTGGTCGCGCTCCGCCTGGAGCGCGTCCATCACGAAGGCCCATTCGAAGGGCATGCCGCGCTTGCGGCTCATCTCGTGGACCTGCTCCACCTTGCCGTCCGGCAGGCTGCCGGTGTCGTTCAGCAGACGGCCGATCAGGGTGGACTTGCCGTGGTCAACGTGGCCGACGATGACGATGCGCAGCTGGCCGTTCAGTTCGTTCCGGATGTCCATCTTACATGTACCCCGCGCTGCGCAGACGTTCGAAGCTGTCTTCGGATTCGTTGTCCATGGCGCGGCCCGCGCGCTCCGGGATCTTGGTCACGACCAGTTCGGCGATGATCTCGTCGATGGTGCCGGCGGTGCTGTCCACCGGGAAGGTGATGTTCTTCTCGCCCAGCGAGCGGTAGCGCTTGCCGTCC
>JAEZPL010000009.1 GCA_023413605.1 Pseudomonadota bacterium | reverse complement strand
GAATCTGGATGCGGAGTGGGTGTGGGTGATCGACCCCATCGACGGCACCAAGTCCTTCATCACCGGCCGGCCGATCTTCGGCACGTTGGTCGCGCTGCTGCACCGCGGACGCCCGGTGCTGGGCATCATCGACCAGCCCATCGTCAACGACCGCTGGCTGGGCGCGGCGGGGCGTCCGACCCTGTTCAACGGCCAGCCGGCCCGCGTCCGCCCCTGCCCCGGCGGGCTGGCCGCCGCGACGCTGGGCACCACGTCGCCCGACCTGTTCCCCGGATCGGACCTCGACGGATTCCGCCGCGTGGCCGGGGCGGCCAAGACCGCGGTCTATGGCGGCGACTGCTACAGCTACGGCCTGCTGGCGGCGGGCTATTACGACCTCGTCGTCGAATCGGGGCTGAAGCTGTACGACTTCGCGGCGCTGGTGCCGGTGGTGACCGGGGCCGGCGGCCTGATGACCGATTGGGACGGCAAGCCGCTGGACGCCAACTCCACCGGCCGGGTGGTCGCCGCGGGCGACGCCCGCACCCACCGCGAAGCGCTGGCCGCCCTGGCCGGCACGGCGGACTGACGGAGGGACATCATGGCCGCGATCGAGAAACCCGCCCGTTCCGTCTTCGAAACGTCGACGGAAAAGCTGCACCCCTTCCTGCACTCCCTGACCGACCGCGTGTCGGGGGGCGCCAACTGGATGGTGCGCAAGAAGACGGTGTGCGACCTGCTGCTGGGGCTGGACGCCTTCTTCGCCCTGCCGGCGGAGGAACGCCGCACGCTGATGCAAGCCGGGGAGGAAGACGGCCCGCAGGAGGGCGACGACGTCGCCAGCCCGGCCGATTTCCGCAACGTGCTGCCGCTCTATGTCGGCGCGATCCTGGAAGGGCTGAACGAGGAGGCCGTCACCAGCCCCGAACAGGCCGCCATCTACATCCTGTCCATCCACCCGGAGCACCAAGCGGCCGCCGAGCAATGGATGCTGGCCGACCCGCGCAACGGAAAGACGGTGCGCAAGCTGATGCGAAGCGACCGCCGCTACCGCCAGCTGATGGACCGCATGGCCGACCACTGGCGCAAGACCGGCCGCGAACCCGGCCAGCCGTAAGAGCAGTCAGCCCGGAAACGAAACGATCAGAAGGCCGAGATAGACACCGATGAACAGGCCGAGGACGATCCCGTAATCCTCCTCGGTCATCGGATTCGAATCGGGATCGAACTGCCGCATGGCCTACTCCGGTTGCGTCGATGCGCAACCGAAATAACCATTGCTCCACGCGGAAGTCCCGCGACATCGCCGTGACCATGCGCGCACAGAAATCGGACCGCGCCGGGGGGTGCGGTCCGCGAAGTTCCAGGAGGAACGGGAGAGGCCGTGAGGAGAGAGACCGTGAAGGGCGTCAGGCGGAGGGCCGGGCCTCGCCGGTGATGGCCGGTTCCGGTGGCAGTTCCTCGGCCATCACGCGGTAGGCGATGCCGCCGAGCACGCCGCCCAGGATGGGCGCCACCCAAAACAGCCAGAGCTGCTGCAAGGCCCAGCCCCCGACCACCAGCGCCGGCCCGGTGCTGCGCGCCGGATTCACCGAGGTGTTGGTCACCGGGATGCTGATCAGGTGGATCAGCGTCAGCGCCAGCCCGATGGCCAGCGGGGCGAAGCCCGCGGGCGCACGCCGGTCGGTGGAGCCCAGGATGACGACCAGGAACATGAAGGTCAGCACGACCTCGATCACCAGGGCGGAGGTGAGGTTGTACGCGCCCGGCGAATGCTCCCCATACCCGTTGGCGGCCAGCCCCTTCGCGGCCAGCGACCAGTCCGCCTTGCCGCTGGCGATGACGTACAGCAGCACAGCCGCCAGGAAGGCCCCGACAAGCTGGGCGATGACGTAGGGCAGGATGTCCTTGACCGGAAAGCGCCTGCCGGCCCACAGGCCGATGGTGACCGCCGGGTTCAAATGGCAGCCGGAGATGTGACCGACCGAATAGGCCATGGTCAGCACGGTCAGCCCGAAGGCCAGCGACACGCCGGTCAGGCCGATGCCGACCTCCGGGAAGGTTGCGGCCAGCACGGCGCTGCCGCAGCCGCCGAAGACCAGCCAGAATGTCCCCAGAAACTCCGCGGACGTGCGCCGAAACATCGATATGGGCTGCGACATGGAGTGCTCCAGGGTTGCTCCGAAATGCCGTGGTTGAGCCGAAACGCCGTCTCCGTTGTGCAGTTGCCGTTGTGCACCCCTCGCGACACGGGGACCAGCGCGCAGGCGTAAGATACTGTTGCCTACCCGGCTTGGCCGGCCGTGCTAGACTGTTGGCCCTTTTCACCAGCCGCAGGTTCGACGATGCGCCGTGTCCTCGCCGCCGCCAAGACCTCCACCCTGTTGGCCGTACTCGCGCTGGGCGCCCCCGCGTACGCCGAGACGGTGACCGTGACGGCGCTGAAGCAGTTCGGCGAGCCGGAGTTCAAGCCGGGATTCACCCATTTCCCGCACGCCAACCCGGACGCGCCCAAGGGCGGTCAGATCACGCTGGCGGCCCAGGGCAGCTTCGACAGCCTGAACCCCATCATTCTGCGCGGCGTGACGCCGCGTACGCTCGGGCTGGTGTCCGACGGGCTGATGGTCGGCTCCGGCTGGGAACTGGACGCCGCCTACGGCGCGCTGGCCGAACGGGTGGAGGTGCCCGACGACAAGGGCTGGGCGATCTTCCACCTGCGGAAGGACGCGCGCTGGCACGACGGCGTGCCGGTGACCGCCGCCGACGTGGCCTTCGCCTGGGAGTCCATCCAGGCGCACGGCTCCCCCTTCCTGAAGTCCTTCCTGGACCGGGTGGCGTCGGTGGAGGCGCTGGACGACCAGCGGCTGAAGATCACGCTGAAGACGACGGGCGAGGTCAAGCCCATCATCGACTTCGCCACCGCCATCTCGCCGCAGCCCAAGCATTGGTGGACCGCCAACGGGCGCGACATCTCCAAGACGACGCTGGAACCGATCCTGGGCAGCGGCCCCTACCGCATCAAGACGGTCGATCCCGGCCGCTCCATCACCTACGAGCGGGTGAAGGATTATTGGGGCAAGGATCTGCCGACGGCGCGGGGCTTCAACAATTTCGACACCGTAAAGGTCGATTACTACCGCGACGACGACGTGATGTTCGAGGCGTTCAAGGCCGGCGCCTACGACTTCCGCACCGAGAACCGGGCGCAGCGCTGGACCACCGGCTACGACTTCCCCGCCGCGAAGGACGGACGCGTGAACCGGATCGAGGTGCGCAGCGAACTGCCGTTGGGCGCCCAGGGCTTCCGCCTGAACACCCGCCGCGCCAAGTTCGCCGACCCGCGCGTGCGCGAGGCGCTGGGGTATCTGTTTGATTTCGAGTGGATCCAGAAGAACATCCTGTACGGGCAGTACACCCGCACGACCTCGAACTTCCCCAACTCCGACTTCGGCGCCAAGGGGCCGCCGACGCCGGCCGAGCTGGAACTGCTGGAGCCGTTCCGCGGCAAGCTGCCGGACCGCGTCTTCAGCACCGCCTTTGAGCCGCCCAAGACCGACGGCAGCGGCAACAGCCGCGCCAACCTGCGCGAGGCGACGCGCCTGCTCCGCGAGGCCGGTTGGGAATTGAAGAACGGCAAGCTGACCAACGCCAAGACCGGCGAGGTGATGAGCATCGAATTCCTGGACGGCAGCGGCGGCCTGACCCGCGTCATCCAGCCCTATGTCGAGGCCCTGCGCAAGGTCGGCATCGACGCGGTCCTGCGCATCGTCGACACCGCCCAGTACCAGGCGCGCACGGACGAGTTCGATTTCGACGTGGTGGTCGCGAACTTCAACTTCTTCACCCCGCCGGGGACGGAACTGCGCAGCTATTTCGGCTCCGCCGCCGCGGACATCAAAGGCTCCGCCAACTACGCCGGCATCAAGGAACCCGCCGCGGATGCGATGATCGACCGCGCGCTGGCCGCCAAGGACCTGGATTCGGTGCAGGCGGCCACCCGCGCGCTCGACCGCGTTCTGCTGTGGGGCTTCTACATGGTGCCGCACTGGTACAACCCGGAGAACTGGATCGCCTACCGGACGA
>JAEZPL010000811.1 GCA_023413605.1 Pseudomonadota bacterium | reverse complement strand
TCCAACCTGCCGGAATATTCGGTCGGCGACCTCGCCCGGCGCCTGAAGCGCACGATCGAGGACGAGTTCGGCTTCGTCCGCGTGCGCGGCGAGATCTCGCAGCCCAAGAAGCACAGCTCCGGCCACTGCTACCTGCGGCTCAAGGACGACACGGCGGTGATCGAGGCGGTCTGCTGGCGCGGCACCGTGGCGAAGCTGGCCGTCAAGCCGGAGGAAGGGCTGGAGGTCATCGTCACCGGCCGCATGACGACCTACCCCGGCCGCTCGCAATACCAGCTTATCATCGAGTCGATGGAGCTGGCCGGCGAAGGCGCCCTTCTGAAGATGCTGGAGGAGCGCAAGCGGCGCCTCGCGGCGGAAGGGCTGTTCGACCCGGACCGCAAGAAGCCCATCCCCTTCCTGCCCGACGTGATCGGGGTCATCACCTCCCCCACCGGGGCGGTCATCCGCGACATCCTGCACCGGCTGCACGACCGTTTCCCGCGCCACGTCCTGCTGTGGCCGGTCGCCGTGCAGGGCGAGCGCGCGGCGGCCGAGGTGACGGCGGCCATCGAAGGCTTCAACCGCATCCAGCCCGGCAGCAGGGTGCCCCGCCCGGACCTGCTGATCGTGGCACGCGGCGGCGGCTCGCTGGAAGACCTGATGGCCTTCAACGAGGAAAACGTGGTCCGCGCCGCGGCGGCCAGCCGCATCCCGCTGATCTCCGCGGTCGGGCACGAGACCGACACCACGCTGATCGACCACGCGTCCGACCGCCGCGCGCCCACCCCAACCGCGGCGGCCGAGATGGCCGTTCCGGTGCGGGCCGAACTGCTGGCCCAGGTGTTGGACGACGAACGCCGGCTGATCGGCTGCGCCAACCGCATCCTGTCCGAACGCCGGACCCGCGTCGAAGGTCTCGCCCGCGGCCTCGGCGACCCGCGCGCCCTGCTGGAGGGCCACGCCCAACGCCTGGACGACCGGGCGGAGCGCCTGACGCTCGCCGCCGCGACCCTGCTGGAGCGCCGCCGCACCCGCGTGGGCGAGTTGGGCGCCAAGTTGCGCCACCCGCGGGAAAAGCTGATGCAGGCCGGCGAGCGCCTCACCTCCGAAAGCCGCGCGCTCGACGCCGCGCTGCGGCAGGCGGTGATGGCGGCGCGCGGCCAGTACGAGCGGGTGGGCTCCCGTCTGTCGCTCGGCCCCGTCCGCATCCGCGTCAGCGAGGGCGGCCGGCGGCTGGAGGACCTGAAGCCCCGCCTGGAGCGCAGCTACGGCAAGGCCGTGGAGGACCGGGCCGCAAAGCTGGCCGCGGTCGGGCAGCTTCTGGAAAGCTATTCCTACAAGGGCGTCCTGGCGCGCGGCTTCGCGCTCGTCGAGGCGGCGGATGGCAAGCCCCTGACCAGCGCCGCCCAGGCCACGCCAGGCTTGGAGGTGTCGCTGGTCTTCGCGGATGGCCGCGCGGCGGCGACCGTGGATGGGGGGCCGCGCCCGGAAGCAACTCCGGTCACCACCACGCCGGAGCCGAAACCCAAAGCCGCCAAACCAAAGGCGGAGCCGAAAAAGCCGTACCGGTCTCCGATTCAGGGCAATCTGTTTTGAGGTGCTGATCAGGGGGCGCCGTCAAATCCCTCTCCCGGGGCGGGAGAGGGGTTAAATCACGCCCTGCCCCGCCAGCCGGTCCCGCTCCGCGCGGATCATCGCGGTGTAGGTCAGGCCCAAGCGGGCGCGGCGGCTGTCGAGCGGCGGCGCCAGCACCGGGAACGGAGCCTCCCCCGCCAGCCAGCGGTCGAACAGAGCCGGGTCGGCCAGCGCGGCGCGCAGGCCGAGCGAAAGCTCGGTCGGCTCGACGCTCAGCCCGCGCCGGTCGAGCGCCAGTTCCACGGCGACGAGGACGGCCCCGGCGGCCGGCTTCGGCTCTTGCAGGACGGGCACCGGCTTGTCGCCGGGGCGCGCGGCGAAGCGGTTGCGGAATTCGCGCTCGCAGGCCGTGCGCAGCAGCGACAGGTGCGAACGGCAGGGGACGGGCCTCGCGGCGTAGGCCGAACACAGCCCCGTCTTGCGGTCCAGCATCGCGCAGGGAAGGCGCGCGGCGCGGCGTTCCCCGTGGCCGAGGGCGGCGATGCGCGGGGCATCCTGGTCCAGGCGGCGGCGCAGATCGGCCAGCCGCTCCGGCGCCCAGGGGGACACGGCGTCGAACACCGACAGAAGCTCCGCCGGGCTGGCGGCGATGTGCTGGTGGCAGCAGAAGGCGCAGCCGGACTTGCAGCCGATGCGCCGGCCGGACGCGGCCACGTCGGCGGCGATGCCGTCGATGACCTCTTGCGCGGCCTCGTGGCCGGCCCTGATGGCGGCCAGCACGCTGTCCCGCGTCGGCCGCTCCCCCAGCGTATCGAGGGCGGCGGGATAGGCCTTGCCGATCAGCGCGTCCAGGCCGCCCGCCGCCATGGGTCAGGCCGCCCCGACGAAGGACCAGCGGGTGGTCTCGCCGCTGCGGAAGGGCAGCACGGCGTCGCCATCGGCGGTCAGCACGATGTCCGGCGTGGTGGACTCCCTGCGCTCCAGCACGACCTTCTCCTCGGCGACCGGCAGACCGTAGAAGCGCGGGCCGTTCAGGCTGGCGAAGGCTTCCAGCTTGTCCAGCGCGCCGGCCTGCTCGAACGCCTCGGCGTACAGCTCCATCGCGTTGGCGGCGGTGAAGCAGCCGGCGCAGCCGCAGGCGCTCTCCTTCGCGGTGACGGCGTGCGGGGCGGTGTCGGTGCCCAGGAAGAACGGCCCCTCGCCGGAGGTCGCGGCCTCCAGCAGCGCCACGCGGTGCTTCTCGCGCTTGGCGATGGGCAGGCAGTACAGGTGCGGGCGGATGCCGCCCTGGAACAGGTGGCTGCGGTTGATCAGCAGGTGGTGCGCCGTGATGGTGGCGCCGACGCGGCCCGACGCGGCGTGGTCGCGCACGAAGGCCACGGCCTCCGCCGTCGTCGCGTGCTCCAGCACCACGCGCAGGGTCTTGTGACGCTCCAGCAGCGGGCTGAGGATGCGGTCGAGGAAGACGGCCTCGCGGTCGAAGATGTCCACGTCGCCGTCCGTGACCTCGCCATGGATCAGGATCGGCATGCCGATCTCGGCCATGCGCTCCAGCACCGGGGCGATCTTGGCGATGTCGGTGACGCCGTGCGCGCTGTTGGTGGTGGCGTTGGCGGGGTAGAGCTTGGCCGCGGCGAAGACGCCGTCCTTGAAGCCCTGGGCCAGATCGTCCGGGTCGGTGCCGTCGGTCAGATAGGCGGTCATCAGCGGCGTGAAGGCCATGCCCTCCGGCAGAGCGGCCAGGATGCGCTCGCGGTAGGCCACGGCGGCGGCGGCGGTGGTCACCGGCGGCTTCAGGTTCGGCATGATGATGGCGCGGCCGAACTGGCGCGCGGTGAAGGGCAGCACCGCCTTCAGCATGGCGCCGTCGCGCAGGTGCACATGCCAGTCGTCGGGACGGCGAAGGA
>JAEZPL010000808.1 GCA_023413605.1 Pseudomonadota bacterium | reverse complement strand
CGCCGTGGCCGTTCCAAGGCCGCCCAGCCCGAAGCGGCCGAGGCTCCCGAAACGGTGACGGCCGAGCCTGAGACGGCGCCGAGGGCCAAGAAGCCGACGAAGGCCACCAAGGCGGCAACCAAGGCAGCGGCCCCGAAGGCGGCCAAGCCCGCCAAGGCTGAGAAGGCCGAGGCTGCGGCTCCCAAGGCTGCCGCCAAGGCGAAGGCTCCGAAGGCCGCGCCCAAGGCCGCCAAGCCCGCCAAGGGCAAGGCGAAGCCCGCCGAATCGGCTCCAGAGGTCGCCGCCGACGTTGCAGCCGAGGCTCCGACCGCCCCCGAGGCGGCCGCCGAGTCCAAGAAGCGGGCGCCGCGCAAGCGCAAGGCCGCTGCCGAGGCTCCGGCCGAGGCCGCGCCCGCCCCGGCTCCGGAGGTGACTCCGGCTGCGGATGAGGCTGCGTCGACCGCCAAGAAGCGTGCACCGCGCAAGCGGAAGACCACGGCCGAAGCGCCGGCCGAGGCCGCGCCCGCCCCGGCGATCAGCGAGCCGGCTCCGCAGGCCGCTCCGGCCAAGGTGGAAACCACCGCCGCGGAGGAGGCGACCTCGCCGTCCGCCAAGCCGCGCCGCGGCTGGTGGAGCCGCTGACGGGCTTTTTCGCCGTATGCAGACTGGAAAAGGCGCCGCTCGGCGCCTTTTCCTTTTCAGGAAACCGCATTTCCGAAACCGCAGAGGTCGCGATAATGAGCAAGGCTTTCACGCGGGAGAACGATTCCGCCGGGGACGACGAGGCCGACGATCCGAAGCCCCTGCCCCAGGGCTTCAAGAACTACATGACGCCCGCCGGCTTCCAGCGCATGCAGGAGGAGCTTCGCACCCTGCTGCGGGTGGAGCGCCCCAAGGTGGTGGAGGTGGTGTCCTGGGCCGCCGGCAACGGCGACCGGTCGGAAAACGGTGACTATCTCTACGGCAAGAAGCGCCTGCGTGAGATCGACCGGCGCATCCGCTTTCTGAACAAGCGCCTGGAATCGGCGGTGGTGGTGGACGCTGCCTTGCAGAAGAACCGCGACCGCATCTTCTTCGGCGCCACCGTCACCTACGCCCGCGAAGACGGGACGGAAAACACCATCACAATCGTCGGCGCCGACGAAGTGGATCTGGACCGCGGCCATGTCAGCTGGATTTCCCCCATCGCCCGCGCTCTGCTGAAGGCGCAGGAAGGCGATCTGGTTGACTTGCGGACGCCCGCGGGGGTGGAGCAGATCGAGGTGATTTCCATCGCCTATCCCGGAGACGACTGAACGGACGGCGCCGTCGTGCCATCACCCGCCCAGGCTCCCGCCAAGGCCGCTGCCAACGCCGGCAGCGCCCTGAACGACGCGTTCCACCTGCACCAGTTGGGCAATCTGGACGAGGCCGAGGCGATGTACCGCAGCATCCTGCGGGCCAATCCGCGGAACGGCGACGCCTGGCACCTGCTCGGCGTGGCCCGCCTGCAACGGCAGGATATGGCCGAGGCTGAGCGCGCTATCGGCATCGGCATCGTCGAGGCGCCCGGCTATTTCGCCAATCTCGGCGTCGTCCTGCGCGGCCTGGGGCACAGTGCGGAGGCGGTGGAATCCTACCGCAAGGCCCTGCGGCTTACACCCGAGGCACCCCGCCCTCCACGACAACCTGGGCATCGCGCTCCACGATTAAAGCGGATTGCGATCCGCTTTGGACCGCGACCGCGGCCCCAGCCTCTCGCGGGAACTTCGTTCCCGCTGGCGGCAGGCGGATGCCAAAGGCATCCGCTGAGAGCCGCCCGTGCGGCCGAAGCCCGACTGGCGAATAAGGTCATATGAATCTAAAGCGAATGGAAATTCGCTTTAGGGGCAGGCCACGCAGGCGGCCCTCGCTCCCATCGCGCGCTTTCCCGACGCGCGCCTCGTCAGCCTGCGAAAGAACGACGGGAAGGAGCAGCTTCGGCGCCTGCCGGACGGCATGGTGGTGAACAGCCTCGGCGCCGGTTTCAACCAGGGGCCGGGCGCCTTCCTTGACAGCGCGGCGGTGATGGACAGGCTGGACCTCGTCATTACCTGCGACACGCAGGTGGCGCATCTGGCCGGCGCTCTGGGCGCCCGGCCTGGGTCGCGCTGAAGGCTCTGCCGGACTGGCGCTGGATGCTCCACCGGGAGAACAGCCCCTGGTGCCCCACCCTGCGCCTGTTCCGCCACACCACCCCCGGCGACTGGAACGGCCTGTTCGCGCGCATGGCCGGGGAGCTGGCGCGCATCGTCGATTGAGAGGCTCCTGACCTTCTCAATGAATGTTCATCCCAGGCGCATGAACTACAGCAGGCCCAGCGACTCCATCTCGCCCCGCAGGCGATCCGCGCTGGTGAAGTGGTGGGCCGCCATGCCGATCATCCGCGCGGCCTCCACGTTGGCCGGGCTGTCGTCGATGAAGAAGCAGTCCGCCGCCGACAGGCCATAGCGGTCCAGCAACAGCCGGAAGATCGCCGGGTCCGGCTTCACCAGCCGCTCGTCGCCCGACACCACGATTCCATCGAAGACGGTCAGGAAGTCGAATCGCTTCTGCGTCAGCGCGAACTTCTCCGACGAGAAGTTGGTGATCGAGTAGAGCGGGGTTCCCCGCTCCTTCAACTCCAGCAGCAGTTCGGGCGTGCCCGGCACGGGGCCGGGCACCATCTCCTCCCACCGCTCGTGATAGGCGCGGATCAGCTCGGCACAGTCCGGATATTCCGCGGTCAGCACGCCCACGGCCTCGTCCCATGGCCGGCCGCGGTCCTGTTCCAGGTTCCAGGCGGGCGTGCAGACGTTGTCGAGGAAATGCTCCATCAGGTCTTCGTACCCCTCGAAGATCTCGCGGTACAGATGCCGCGGGTCCCATTCGATGAGCACTTGCCCGATGTCGAAGACGACGGTTGTCGGAGACGCCATCATAAACCCTTCCGTCAGCCGTCTTGCCGTCAGCCCTTGCGCGCCGCGTCGACCAGGCGCTTCATTTCATCCAGCTTGATGGCGCCCGGCACCAGCGAGTCGCCGATGATGAAGGCCGGCGTGCCGCGGATGTTCAGCTGCTCCGCCAGCATCTGGTTGACCGCCACCACCTTCAGCACGTCCGGGCTGTCCATGTCCTTCTTCAGCTTGTCGGTGTCGATGCCGACCGACTTTGCCAGACGCATGATGGTGTCGTCGTCCAGTTGGCCGCGGTGGGCCATCAGGGCGTTGTGATAGTCCACATACTTGCCCTGCGCGCGCGACGCGATGGCCGCCTTGGAGGCGGTGACCGACGCCGGGCCCAGGATCGGGAATTCCTTCAGCACGAAGCGGACCTTGCTGTCGTCCTTGATCAGGCGCTGCGTGTCGCTCAGCACCGCCTTGCAGTATCCGCACTGATAGTCGAAGAACTCGACCACCGTCACGTCGCCCTGCGGGTTGCCGATGACCACGTCAACCGGGTTCTCGAACAAAGCCTTCTTGTTCTCGGTCAGCGCCTTGCGCGCCCTTTCCTCCTCGGCGACCTTCTGGCGCTGCTGAAGGGCGTCCACGGCCTCCAGAATGATTTCCGGGTTCTTCATCAGGTAATCGCGCACCACCCCTTCGATGGCCTTGCGTTGCGCGTCGTCCATCTGGGCCGCCGCCACAGAGGATTGGGCGCTCTGCGCCTGCGCCGCGATGGGGGCGAAGGCCGCCAGAGCAGCGGTCAGCAGCAGAGCGGCGGGGCGGATGCGGATCATGTCGGAAAACCTCCGGGTGCGTATTCGGGCGCTACATTGGACCGGCTTGCCCTGGTTGGGCAACCGGGGCGCGGTGTCAGGGCGCGATTATTTGCCACCCGCCTGCCCACGTATGTCCTGGGCGCGCAGCCAGCCGGGGGAACCCGCGGGCAGCAGCTTCTCCGCCCGCTCGGCCTGGGCGCGGGCCATCGGTTTGTCGCCGCGGGCGAAGGCTTCCTCCGCGGTGGCGTAGGCGACCATGCCGTTGTTGCCCTTCATGCTCCAGGCCTGCGCGGTCAGCCGCCACAGGAACGCCGATTGCCCCTGCTGCGATTTGGCGGCGATCTGCAGGTTCTTCAGCGCCTCGTCGGCCAGCCGCGGGTCGTTCTGCTCCAGGAGCGCGTGGGCGAGCGAGACACGAATGGCGGTGGCGTCGGGCTGCAGTTCGATGGCCTTCCGATAGGGGCTGGCTGCGTCGACGGCGCGGCCGTTCTGCAGCATCAGGTCTCCCTTCATCTCGTAGAGGAAGGCGTTCTTCGGCTCCTGCGCGATCAGCCCGTCCACCAGCGGCAGGGCCTGCTTCACCTCGCCGCGCCGGAAATAGGCGTAGGCGCGGCCGTATCGGGCCACGAAGGATTGATCCTCCGCCCGATAGCGCCGCAGCGCCCCGGTGGGGTCGAGATAGGCGTAGAGCTTGGCCTGGATGCGGCGGAACTCCTCGTTCCACTGCGGCGGAATCGGCTTGTTGGCGTAGCGCGAGCGGCTGACGAAATTGTGCACCGACTCGATGCGTTCGCGCGTCAGCGGGTGGGTGCGGCGATAGCCGGCGTCGGGGTCGTTCAGCAACGGGTCGTCGGCGGCGCCCAGCTTCTGCAGGAAGGTTTCCATGCCGCGGGCCGAGATGCCGGACTGTTCCATGTAGGACAGGCCCGCCTGATCGGCCGAGGATTCCTGACTGCGCGAGAAGGACAGGAAGTTCCGCTCCGCCAGATGCTGGCCCAGCATCAGGCCGGCGGCCCCCGCCCCGGCGTTCTTGGAAGCGATGCCGCCGATGACGCCGATGCCCATGCCGATCAGCGACGACAGGAACGCGCTTTCCATCGCGTCCGCCCCGCGCACCAGATGACCGCCGGCGATGTGGCCGGTTTCGTGGGCGATCACGCCCAGAAGCTGGCCGGCGTCTTCCACGTTCAGCAGCAGGCCGGTGTGCAGGAAGATGTTCTGCCCGCCCGCCACGAAGGCATTCAGGGTGTTGTCGTTGACCAGGATGATGTTGACCGCGTCGGCGTCGATGCCGGCGGCCTGGAAGATTGGCCGCGCCATGTCGCGGATGATATGTTCCGTCTCGGCGTCGCTGAGGAGCTGCATTTCCTGGCGGCGCTGCGCGCCCGCGGGCGGCGACCACGACAGGAAAACCACGGCAACCATGGCGATGACCGAAACCAGCCTGCTGGGCTTGCGCACCGTTACGACCTCCGAACACCGGTCCCCAGGACACCATTACCAAGGATCTTATTCTACACGCCAAATCTGGCGAGGGTTGGGCGCAATTGCCATAGCGGCGGCGCTGCTGCCGGGCTGCGTCAACACCAAGTACAAGACGAACGCCCCGGCGCAGAGCTACGTCGTCGCGGACGAGCCGCGCGCGGCGTCCATCGGCCGCGACATCATCGCGCAGGGCGGACGCGCGGGCGATGCCGCGGCGGCGATGGCGCTGGCGATGACGGCGACCCTGCCCTCCCGCGTCGGGCTGGCCGGCGGCGGCGTCTGCCTCGTCTTCAACGCCGAGAAGAAGGATGTCCGCACGCTGGACTTCCTGCCTCGCCCCGCCGGCCCCGGCGGAGTTGCCGTTCCGGCCTTCCTGCGCGGGGTCTACGCGCTCCAGGCCGGCGCCGGCGTGCTGCGGTGGGAGCAGGTGGTGATCCCGGCGGAGCAG
>JAEZPL010000796.1 GCA_023413605.1 Pseudomonadota bacterium | reverse complement strand
CCAGCAACTGCGTCCGTGCCGAGGCGAGGTTGCATTCCTCCGCCAGTTCAGTCAGCAGCTTGGGGTACAGGAAATTCTCCGGCTCCTCGATGCCGATCAGCGGGTAGGGCTCCGGGTCGTGCAGCAGCACGAGGTATGCCAGCAGCTTCAGCGTGCCGTCCGACGCGAATCGCGACAGGATCGGCCGCTCGAACGGCGCGTCCTTGATCTGCAACAGCAGCCGTCCGTCCGCCAGCACCTCTGCATCCACGCGCTCCAGGCGGGGCACCCGGCGGCGCAGCGTGTCGAACATGGCGTTCAGCTTCTCCGGATGCCGTTCCTGGAGATACTGAATCACGTTGGCGAGGTTGTCGCCGGTCTTGGACAGATGCTCGCGTGGTCCAGCATCAGGTGCGCCACGGGCGTCCTGGGCGGAGAGATAGGACAGGTGCCATCCGGTGATGAACTCACGGAGAGCGGTAATGCTATGATGCTTTTCAAGCTGGCCGATAACGTTAACAGCAAGTAAGTCAGGGCTAGATAACTTGAATGAATCCCAAGTCTGTTTGGAAAAAGGAGTCTGTAAATTCTCTACAGTTTTTTCACCATCTACGCGCGTAAATATGAAATCAGGTCCGTTCACTTGATCATGGAGATTGTAAGCTAAAAACTCAGACAATACAAAAGGCCCTTTATCGTTCTCGTCAATTTGAAGCCAATATGCGTAGGGTACACAGTCCACCCCTTGAAAAGTTAGTGCAATTTGAATTGGACCGGTTTCACCGATGCTTCGCAACTCTCGAAATCTACCTCGGCTGTCCCAAGCTTTGCGCAACCCTTCAGTGAAGCATTCAGAAAGAAAAGCAAAAACGTCGAAAATAGTTGATTTACCACTACCATTATGCCCAAGAAAAGTTGTCATGGGAATGATGTTATTGATATCGATGTTTCGCAAAAGCCTATAATTCTCAACCTTTAGCTGAGTTATTTGGACGTTTTGATTTGCTTTCCTCATTATATTTTCCAATTTACTTTGCGGGTGTAGTGCCATACCAATTCAAAAAAGCAGGCGGGTTTCCCGCTTGCTTAATAGCCTATAAATCACCGGTATGGATCCGCCGCGTCCCGCAACCCGTCGCCGAGGAAGTTGAAGCTTAGCACGGTGATGATCACCGGGACCACCGGCAGCATCAGCCAGGGATACAGCGCCACCACGTTGATGTTCTGCGCCTCGGTCAGCAGCACGCCCCAGCTGGTGATCGGCGGGCGCAGGCCCAGGCCCAGGAAGCTCAGCGCCGTCTCGCCCAGGATCATGCCGGGGATGGCCAGCGTCGCCGATGCGATCAGGTGGCTCATGAAGCTCGGCAGCAGGTGGCGGCCGATGATGCGGGCGGGGCTGGCGCCCATCAGCTGGGCGGCTGTGGTGAAGTCCTCCTCGCGCAGGGCCAGCAGCTTGGACCGCACGGCGCGGGCCAGCCCGGTCCATTCCAGCAGGCCCAGGATCACGGTGATGCCGAAATAGATGAAGATCGGGTTCCAGGTGACGGGTAGGGCGGCGGACAGGGCCATCCACAGCGGCAGCTCGGGGAAGGAGCGGATGATCTCGATCAGGCGCTGGATCAGGTTGTCCACCCAGCCGCCGTAATAGCCGGCGATGCCGCCGATGATGATCCCCAGAACGAAGCTGACCGTGATGCCGATCAGGCCGATGGTCAGCGAGATGCGCGTGCCGTAGATGATGCGCGACAGCAGGTCGCGTCCCAGCCGGTCGGTGCCCAGCAGGAACATCGTGCCGCCCTCGGCCGGGCAGGCGAGGTGCCAGTCGGTCTCGACCAGCCCCCAGAACAGGTACGGGTCGCCGCGGCAGAAGAAGCGGATCGGCTGCACCTTGGCCGGGTCGGGCGTGTACTCCCGCTTCAGCGTGTCCAGGTCCAGGCGGTAGGTGTAGCCGTAGACGAAGGGGCCGACGAAGCTGCCCTCGTGGAACAGGTGCACGGCCTGCGGGGGCGCGTGGATGAAGCGGGAATGGCGGCTGTCCACCGCGTAGGGCGCCAGCACCTCCGTCACGAGGGTGGAGGCGTAGAGCAGCAGCAGGATCGCGCCCGAGATCACGGCCAGATGGTGGCGCCGCAGCTTCCACCAGACCATCCGCCACTGCGAGGCCATGGTGAAGCGTTCCTGCTCCGGCGACAGGTGTTCCACCTCCTCCGGGTCCCAGGGGGCGGTGTCGACGGTGTGGGGCAGGCGGTCGGGCGCCAGACGGTTGGGGGCGATGTCGCTCATCGGCGGCTGCCTCCGCCCAGTCGGATGCGGGGATCGAGCGCGGCCAGCGCGAGGTCCGACAGGAACACCCCCACGACCGTCAGCACCGCCAGGAACATCAGGAAGGACCCGGCCAGATACATGTCCTGGCTTCGCAAGGCCTGCAGCAGCATCGGCCCCGTGGTCGGCAGCGACATCACCACCGACACGACGGCGGCGCCCGACACGATGTGCGGCAGCAGGTTGCCGATGTCGGAGATGAAGGGGTTCAGCGCCACGCGCAGCGGGTATTTCATCAGCGCCCGGCCGGGCGGCAGCCCCTTGGCCCGCGCGGTGACGACGTAGGGCTTGTGCAGTTCGTCCAGCAGGTTGGCGCGCAGGCGGCGGATCATCGCCGCGGTGCCGGAGGTGCCGATGACCATGACCGGAATCCACATGTGCTCCAGCACGCTCATCGCCTTGCCCCAGCTCCAGGGCTTGCCGAGATAGTGCGGATCCATCAGCCCGCCGATGGAGGTGCCGAACCACACGTAGGCGAAATACAGCAGCACCAGCGCCAGCAGGAAATTCGGCACGGCGAGCCCCAGGAAGCCCAGCAAGGTGAGGGCGTAGTCGCCCAGGCTGTACTGGTGGGTCGCCGAATAGAGGCCGATGGGGAAGGACACGCCCCAGATGAAGATGATGGTCGCGACCGAGATCACCGCCGTCAGCACCAGCCGGTCGCCCACCACGTCCGACACCGGCATGTTGTATTCGAAGGAATAGCCGAAGTCCCCGCGCAGCATGCCGGCGACCCAGTAGGCGTACTGTTCGACCATGGGCCGGTCGAGCCCATAGGTTTCGCGCAGCATGGCCAGCCGCCCCTGGTCCATGCTCTCGCCCCGGCTCTGCATCTCGTTGATCATCGAGGTGAGATAGTCGCCGGGCGGCAGCTGGATGATGACGAAGGTGATCACGCTGATCGCCAGCAGCGTCGGGATCATGATGAGGATGCGGCGGATCACATAGCCCAGCATGGCCTCACTCCTTCGCCTCGAACCAGAAGGTGTCGGGGCGGTACATGCCGAAATGCGCGCCGGGGTCGTAGTTGAACAGGCCCTCGGCCGGGACGTTGCGCAGGGTCTGGCGGGCGACGACGGGCTGGGGCACGCCGGCGAGGGTGCCGATGGTGAAGACCTGATCGGCGTTGATGGACAGGATGCGCTGCCACGCCGCCGCCCGGCCGGATTCGTCCGTCGAGGACTGCCAGGCGTGGTAGGCGTCCAGCAGCTCCCGCGCCGCGGGAAGGTCGGGGCGTTCGCCGTCCTTGCCCATGGTCTGGTAGAACTGACCCCATTTCGGCCACTGGTACTTGGCCTGATCGACGGGCACCATTTCCGCCGGGCTCATGTCCGCGGTGGCGATGGCGTCGTCCAGGCCGCGGGCGATGGACATGCAGGTCTCGCCCGCGAAGATGCGGTTGCGGAACACGTCCAGCTGGGAGGAGCGGATGTACAGCCGCGCGCCGATGCGCCGCCAGCTGTCGGCGATCAGCTCCAGCGCGTCGGTCTCCTCGGTGCTTTCGCCCGACGTCTCCACGATGATTTCCAGCGGGCGGCCGTCGGGCAGCAGGCGCACGTTGTTCACGTCGCGCCTGGTCAGGCCGATCTCGTCCAGCAGCCGGTTGGCCCGGGCAGTGTCGAACTCCGTCCAGCGGTCCCGGTATTCCGGCTTCCACAGGGGCGAGACTTCCAGCAGCGTGTTGTTGGATGGGGTGGCGAGGCCGTAATAAATGACTTGGTTCAGCTCGTCCCGGTCGATGGCCAGCGACAGGGCGCGGCGGTAGCGGACGTCGCGGTTGAGGTTGCGCCACACCGGGTCGTTGCAGGTCAGGTTGGGGAACAGCGCCATCTGCGCCCCGATGCCGGTGCGCCACAGCTTTACCCGGTAGTCGTTGCGCTTCGCCCCCTGCGTCAGGAAGGTGTAGTTGTCGAACCGCAGATACCGCGCCTGGAGGTCGCTTTCGCCGGCCCCGGTCTTGGCCGGGATGATCTTGGCGTCGGCCACCGTCATGACCACGCGGTCGATGTAGGGCAGCTGCCGCCCCTCCGGATCCACGCGGTGGTAATAGGGGTTGCGCACGAAGATGAAGCGCTCCGCCGGCGGGGCGGTGGTCGGCACCCAGGGCTGAAGGGTGGGCAGGTCGGGGTTGTCGAACTCCGTCAGGTTGTCCATGCGGTTGTGAAGCTGCTGCCAGCTTTTCTGGTGCGCGGCCTCGACCCGCTTTTTCAGCGTCGCCTCGTCGGTGTAGCGGGGGTGGAACTGCCTCAGGTAATGGGACGGCGCGTAGATCTCGACCGGCTTGGCGCCCGCCAGCATGGGCAGGAAGTTGGGGTTCGGGCGGCTCCAGGAATAGCGGACGGTGACCTCGTCCAGGATCTCCACCTTCGGGCGCTCGCCCCCCACCAGCATCTCCGACGGCGGGCCGCCGGGATAGCGCTTGGGGTTGGTGGCCATGTCCTCCCACCAGTAGCGGAAGTCTTCCGTCGTGAAGGGCTGGCCGTCCGACCAGCGGTGCCCGCGCCGCAGATGGAAGGTGAAGATCCGGCTGTCGCTCTGCTCGACCTTGTCCAGGATGTCCGGGACGATGCGCAGGTCGGGCGTCAGCACGACCAGCCGGGCGTAGCTGTAGACGTAGATCAGCCGGGTGTCCTTCACCCGCGCCATCAACACGTCCAGGTCGCCGCCATGCCGCCCTGGCGTCTGCCACGCCCAGTCCATCGGCACGATGGACGGCTCCGCCGGCAGTCGCTCGCTGACCGGCGGCAGCGTGCCGGACGCGACGGCGTTCTCCAGCATCGGCGTCTCGACGCCGGTGAAGGCGGTCAGCAGGAAGAAGGCGAGGGCAGGGAGGGTGAAGGCAGGGAGTCGCCATGCCCCCTCTCCCCCCTGGGGGGAGAGGGTTTTGATCGTCGAGGGGGAGAGGGAATGACGGAAGGTCCACATCACGCCACCTCTTTGACCCGCATCGACGCGTCGGCGCGCACGCAGTGGCCGTCGCCCAGATCCACCAAGTGCGGCTGGTGGTCGGCGTCGATGGTGAAGGGGGCCGGCCAGCGCGCGGGGTCGGAGGCGCGGCCTTCCTCCAGATCGGTCAGGGACAGTGGGCGGCTGGGGTCCGGTTCCGGCACGGCGGCCAGCAGGGCGCGGGTGTAGGGATGGACCGGGTTGCGGAACAGCGCCTCGCGCGGGGCGGATTCGACGATGCGGCCACGGCACATGACCAGAATGCGGTCGGCCATGTAGTCCACCACCGCCAGATTGTGGCTGACGAACAGGTAGGTCAGGCCCAGCCGCTCCTTCAGGTCCTTCAGGAGATTCAGCACCTGCGCCTGGATGGATACGTCCAGCGCCGACACCGGTTCGTCCAGCAGCAGCAGTTCCGGCCGCAGCGCCAGGGCGCGGGCGATGCCGATGCGCTGGCGCTGGCCGCCGGAGAAGCTGTGCGGGTAACGCCTCAGGTGCCGGGCGTCGAGACCGACCAGCCCCATCAACTCCTTCACGCGGGCCATCCGCTCGGCCTCGTCGCCGATGCCGTGGATGACCAGCGGCTCCGCGATGATGTCGTAGACGGTCATGCGCGGGTTCAGCGAGCCGTAGGGGTCCTGGAAGACGAACTGCACCTTGCGGCGGAAGGTCGTCAGATCCTCCCCCTGCAAGCCCAGCACGTCGACGATCCGCCCATGATCGTTGAAGCGGACGGATCCGTGGTCGGGCGTCAGCGCCCGCATCAGGATCTTGGACAGGGTGGTCTTGCCGCAGCCGGACTCGCCGACCAGCCCGACGCATTCCCCGCGCTCGATGGTGAAGCTGACGTCGTCCACGGCCAGCGTGCCGGCCCCGGCCTTGGCGCCGAACCAGCCGGCCTTGCGCGCGCCGTAGCGTTTGCAGACGTCCTCCACCGCCAGCAGCGGGCCGGCCTTGTCGGCGCCGGGGGGCCAGGGCCGGTGATCCATTTCCAGCAGGCTGCGGCCGTTGGACGCGCCGCCAATCGAAATGGACCGGATCGGCATCAGCCGCTCGCCGGGCGCCATGTGGAAACGGGGCACGGCGCGCAGCAGCGCTTTCAGGTAGGGGTGGCGGGGGTCGGCGAAGATGTCCTCGCGCGTGCCGGATTCCATGACCCGGCCGCGGTGCATCACCACCACCTCCTCGGCGAGGTTGGCGACCACGCCCAAATCGTGGGTGATCAGCAGCACGGCCATCCCGAAGTCGGCCTGGAGATCCTTGATCAGCTTCAGGATCTGCGCCTGGATGGTGACGTCCAGCGCGGTCGTCGGCTCGTCGGCGATCAGCAGGGCGGGGCGGCAGACCAGCGCCATCGCGATCATGGCGCGCTGGCGCAGGCCGCCCGACAGTTCGAACGGGTAGGTGTCGAGCGCCCGGCGAGGGTCGGGGAAGCGCACCCGGCGCAGCATGTCCTCGGCCAGGGTAAGAGCCTGCTTGGCGGTCACGCGCTGGTGCAGCCGCACGGCCTCGCTCACCTGATCGCCGATGGTGTGCAGCGGCGACAGGGAGGTCATCGGCTCCTGGAAAATGATGGAGATTTGGCCGCCGCGCAGATCCCGCATCGTCTTGCCGTCGGCCTTCAGGCTGGCGATGTCGATGAGGCCGGCGCAGTTGCCATTGCCGTTGCCCGTCTCACCCCCGTCGAAAGCCTGGGGGTCGAACAGGATGCGCCCGCCGGTGATGGCGGCGGAGCGGGGCAGGATGCGCAGGATCGACTGCGCCGCCACCGACTTGCCGGAGCCGGATTCGCCCACCAGCGCGACGGTCGAGCCCGCCCGCACCCGGAAGGAAACACCGCGTACCGCATTGACCACGCCGCCCGGAACGTGAAAGTCGACCTTCAGGTCCTCCACCCGGAGCAGCGTGTGGCTCATGATCCGGTTCCCTCGGAGGCTTTGCCGTCCGGGCATTGTTCCGGTGGCTCAGGCGGGTCGATGCCCAGCGCCAGCAGGTTGTCCACGGTGACCGGGTTCAGCGGCACGCCGTTCCGCCGCACGGCGGCGACGGCCCGCTCGATCACCGCGTCGAAGCCGTCGAGGTTCGAATCGATCCGGATGCGCCTTCCTCCGGAGCCGGTCAGCGTGGCCTGCATCCAGCCGTCGTCGCGCCCGCGTTTCGTGGCGTAATAACGCAGCCGCAGGCCCGACAGCTCGTCCCAGCGGACCACGGCCCCCAGCGGTCCTTCGGCCCGGACGGCCTCCTCGTCCACCGTCACGCGGGTCAACTGGCGCTGGACGGTGCGCGCCGCGAAGACCGCGAACAGCAGCGCGCAGAGCGCCAGCGGCCCGGCGATCCAGGGTGTGACCTGCACCAGCGCCAGAGGCAGGACGGTCAGCGCCAGCCCAGCCGCCGCCCGGGCGTAGTCGCCGAGCAGCACGACGGAGGGGTAGCGCAGAACCTCGGCCATTCAGTGGGCTCCAATCACGTCTGCGAACAGGGCCGATGCCGGCAACCACGCGGCCGCCGGGTGACGCAAGGTCGCGAACAGGAAACGTTCCGTGAAGCTCCAGGTTTCGCCGTCCATCACGCGATGATGCGTCAACAGGCCGGTGGGTTCGGTTGCGTCAACCGTGCCCAGCCGACGGGCGCGCAGATGCGCGACGGCCATGCCCAGCGATTCCGCCTCGCCCAGGAAACGCTTTCCGTCGTGCCACGCGATCGGGTCGATGTGCGTGTTGACACAAGCGAGGCCCGATAGTGTCAAGTGGCGCGGGGCGTAGGTGGACAGGCCCGCGAAGCCCAGCTCCGCCAGCCCCTCCGCGACGCCGGGCGCGATGCGGTTCCAGGGCGGGACCAGCACGGGTAGGGCGCGCGGCCCGAACAGCCGCTCCAGCACCGCCTTGCCCTCGGCCAGTTCCGCCAGCACGGCCCGCGCGGGGCGGTCGGCGCCCAACTCGCATTTCTTGGCCGGGGGTACGGCGTGATTGCGGTGCGACCAGCCGTGCTGGAGCACGCTGATGGCGGGGCTTCGCTCCATAACCTCGGCAAGCGCCGGATCGACCTCCGCCGGGATGACGGCCAGCGCCAATGGCGCACCCGTCCTGTCGGACAAGGCGGTCATCCGCGCCAGCTCCGCCGTGGGGGCAACGGCGTCGTCGTCCCGCCACCAGAAGGTGGCGGTGCGGTGCGTGCCGGCCCAGGCGTCCAGTTCGGCAACCAGATCCTTCCAATCGGCACGGACCCGATCGGCACGGGAAAAGCTGGTGGAGGCGCTTTTGGACATCACGGGATTGCGGTGGCTGAGCTGGCTCCAGCATGGCCCGTGCCAACCGAAAATCCAAGCATCTCGATTGGTTTAGCGGTCTATGGCCTCGACCAGAAGGCGGGCGGTGCCGGCGGCGCCATCCATCCGGGTGGGGATCACCGGCGGTGGGGGCAGGGCGAGCGCCCGCGCTACGCCATCGGCCAGGGATTGCGGGGTCAGGCCGGCTTCCTCCACGACAACCAGCCGGCCGCGCTGCTCCAGCAGGCGGGCGCGGGTGGCCTGCTCGGTCTCGTTGCCGGCGGCGAAGGGCACGACCACGGCGCGGCAACCGGCCTGAAGCAGATCCAGCAC
>JAEZPL010000734.1 GCA_023413605.1 Pseudomonadota bacterium | reverse complement strand
TCCGCGACAACGACACCGGACAGCACGTCGCCCGCATGGCCCATCTGGCGCACCGGCTGGCCCTGGCCGCGGGATGCGGCGAAGACTTCGCCACCCGGCTGCTGGAGGCCGCCCCGCTGCACGACATCGGCAAGATCGGCATCCCCGACCACGTGCTGCTGAAGCCGGGCCGGCTGGACGAGCGGGAATGGGCGATCATGAGGCAGCACGCCGCCATCGGCCACCGGCTGCTGAGCGGAAGCGGGCTGCCCCTGCTCGACCTAGCTGCGGAGATCGCCGCCACGCACCACGAACGGTGGGACGGTACCGGCTACCCGGCCGGACTGGCCGGAGAGGACATCCCCTTGTCCGGCCGGATCGTCGCCGTGGCGGACGTGTTCGACGCGCTGCTGTCCCCCCGTCCCTACAAGCAGGCTTGGCCGCTGGTCCAGATCGTGGCGCACATGCGGTCGCAGGCGGGGCGGCAGTTCGACCCGCGCCTGATCGACGTCTTCCTCGACGACCTGGACGTCATGCTGGCGATCCGCGCCCGCTTCCTGGACGGGCAGAATCCGGAGCACGCGGAGGCACCAACCCTGGAAATCGCGCAGCAGACGGTGTTTAGACCGTAATCAATTAGAAGAAAAACGAGTTCCCATTCTGCAAAAGACTCGCCGGCTGCAATTGCAGAACGCGAACCGCCGGTGCGGCCCCCCTGGCCGAAATAATAATATCCCGCATCACATCACGCCGCACGATCGCGGAAGCCTTCGGCACATCCATTGTTTGTCGGGACAAACTTTTGCAGCAAAGCCGGTCACGAAAACACTCTCCATCAATTCTTTTTCTCGGCTCATACGGCCGGCGCATGAAGAGTTCCATGATCGGCCGGCCGTATGACCCTCTCGCACATTGCTGTGCAATGTGCTGTCGGGTTTGTACCGAGGGCGTTTGATGGAACTCATCAAACGCCTTCGGTATCATACGACAACGGTCGAATCGCGCGGGGGTGTGGGGAACAACGAAAACAGGTGGTTCATGCGCCTCAACGAGCCCGTCACCAACACCGAGGTCGAATTGAAGGAGGGCATGCCGCTGGTGTCGCGCACCGATCCCAGCGGCCGGATCACCTTCGTCAACAAGGCCTTCATCGAGATCAGCGGTTTCGATGAGCAGGGGTTGGTGGGCGCCCTCCACAACATCGTCCGCCACCCACATGCCGAAGGAGGCCTTCGCCAACCTCTGGACCACCATCAAGGCCGGCCGGCCGTGGGAAGGGCTGGTGAAGAACCGCACGAAGCAGGGCGATTTCTACTGGGTCCGCGCCAACGTCACCCCGATCGTCGAAAACGGGCAGGTCACCGGCTACATCTCGATCCGCTCCAAACCCGACCGGGAGGAGATCGCCAAGGCCGAGGCCGCCTACGCCGCCATCCGCGAGGGCCGGGGAGGAGATCTGGGGCTGCGCGAGGGTGCGCTGATCCGCCGGGGCCTCCGGCCGCGCCTGACGGAATGGGCGCACAGCATCGCCGGGCGCCTGACCCTGCTCGTGGGCATGCTGATCCTCATCACCGCGCTGGCGGGTGGGGTCGGCCTGTATGGCATGGGCAGCTCAAACGCGGCGCTGAAGACGGTCTACGAGGACCGCACCATGCCGGCGGCGCAGATCGGCGACATCCTCGACCTGATGCGCGACAACGTTCAGCAGGTCACCTTCTTGATCATCGACGCGCGCGACGGCAGCGAACCCAAGGTGGTCGAAGAACGGGGGCGGCGCGTCACCGGCAACACGGCACGGATCGACCAGATCTGGACCGAATATCTGGCCACCTATCTCACGCCGGAGGAAAAGCAGCTCGCCGACCAGTTCCAGGCCCGGCGCGGTACCTTCGTGCGCGAGGCGCTGCTGCCGGCCCTGGACATGGCGAAGGCCGGTGACGCCCTGCGGCTGGAAACCCACCTGGACAGCAAAATCCTGCCGCTGTTCCAGAGCGTCTTCGAGGTCAACCGCGCGCTGCTCGCCCTTCAGGTCCGCGTCGCGAGGGAGGAGTATGATGGCGCGGTGGCCACCCTGAACCGGGACGTCACCACCATTCTGCTGATGGTCCTCGCCGGTGCGACCGCTGCGGCCGTCATGGGCCTGCTTCTGCTGCGGGCGATGCGCCGCCCGTTGCGGCTCCTGGAGGGGAGCTTCGAACGGATCGCCCGCAACGACTTCGTCGCGCCCGTCCCGCACTCCGGAGTGGCCGAGTTCTGGAGGATCGGGTCGGAACTGCGGGCCATGAAGGCCAAGGTCGCCTACGGCCTGCACGAACGGCACGAGTTGGAGGAGCGCCGCAAGGCGATCACCCGCGCCGCGTTGCTGGAAACCTGCAAGACGATCGAAAGCGACCTGGACGCCACCTGGATCGGGGTGGAGGAGGCGGCCCAGCGTGCTGCACATCCGCGACCGGGCGGACGAGATCAACGTCGTCGCGACCGACGTCAGCCGCCGCATGACCGACACGCGCACCGCCGTCTCCGACCTGAAGCGCCGTCTGGTGATCGCGCTGCGCCAGTCGGTGGCCGGCGACCGCCGCGTCTCCGACCGCATCCCGTGCGAAGTGCCGGTGACGATGACCGTCCATGGCACGCCGCACTCCACCACCATGCTGGATCTGTCGCTGGACGGCTTGCTGGTCGATCCGGACCAGTTGCCGGAGCTGCCGGAGCAAGCGGCCGCCATCATTCTGCTGCGCGACGTCGGCCGGGTTCCCTGCGTGGTCGCCGGCACCAGCGACCTCGGCATGCACCTCGCCTACGACACCCTGGACGAGGCGCTCACCGCCAAGCTGGAGGCCTACTACAACGCTCTGGTGGCCAGCGACGCCCGCTTCATCGAAAAGGCGCAAGAGACCGCGAAGGCCCTGTCGCGGGCGCTCGAAGACAGCCTGAGCCGCGGCGAGATCACCGAGGCGGAGCTGTTCGCCACCGAACTCGTCACCATCCCCGGCAGCGAGCCGGAGCAGTTCACGGCCCCCTTCACGGCGCTGACCGACCGCCTGTTCCCCGCCTTGCAGGAACCGTTGCTGGCCTTCGACCAGCGGGTCCAGTTCTGCGCCGCGGTCAACGCCGTCGGCTACCTGCCGACGCACAACGCCCGCTATTCGCAGCCCCAGCGGCCGGACGACCCGGTCTGGAACACGGCCAACAGCCGCAACCGGAGGGTTTTCGCCGACCGGGCGGGGCTGGGGGCCGCGCGCAACACGCGGCCGTTCCTGCTGCAGGCCTACCGCCGCGACATGGGCGGCGGGCAGATCGTGCGGCTGAAGGAGGTGGACGCCCCCATCACCGTGCGCGGGCGCCATTGGGGCGGATTGCGGTTGGCGTACAAGGCCTAACCGTTTGGGCATCGCCAGGGTTACCACGGCGATGCCCGCCTACTCCCGCTTCGCGCTGAAGATGTCGCCCCGCCTTACGTTGTATCCCTAGGACAGGAACAACGGCGAGGGAGAAGGCTGGAATGCCAGGCTGGGTCCGGCACTGCACACTGACGCTGGCGCTCCTTCTTGCGGCCCCGGCAGCCGGGGCGGGCAGCCTCGATTGCTGGCTGCTGGAAGGGCACGAGTTGGATCAGGCGCGGGAGCAGGGCTTATGCCAGGACGCCTTTTCCCGCAATTCCCTGGCCGGGGAGCCGCCGGTGGTCACGGCCCCAAGCGCCCCGCTTCCGGTCCGCAAGCCCGACCCGCCCCCGCGGAAGCCGGTCCGCACGGTGTCCCGCTCGGCCAAGGCGACCACGAGCGCGCAGGCAAGCCGCGTCGTCCGGCCGGCCCGCACCGCCAAGGCCGATGCGGATTTCGGCACGCGCTTCCGCAACGACTGGAACGCCCTGGTGCGGCTGTTCGCGGAGGGCGGGCCGTCCGGTCCCGGCTCCCAGCCGGCCAACGGCGGCCCAGCCTCCACCCCGCAGCACCTCAGCCGCACCGGACGGTAACAGGGGCGGTGCCGGGGGGTGGCGATCAGGTGCGGCTTTTATCGAGCCACTTTTCCACGACCGGCGGGCGGTAGGCCTCGAAAGCGTCGAGGATGGCTTCCGGGCTGTCCTTGACGATCAGCATGGCGCGGTGCTTGTCCTGCATGAACCGCTCCCCGGCCACATGGTCGAGGAAACGCGACAGCCCATCGTAGAAGCCGGCCGCGTTGAGCAGCCCGCAGGGCTTGTCGTGACGGCCGAGCTGCGCCCAGGTCCACACCTCGAAGATTTCCTCCAGCGTGCCGATGCCGCCGGGCAGGGCGACGAAGCCGTCGGCCAGTTCCGCCATCAGCGCCTTGCGCTCGTGCATCGACTCGACGATGCGCAGGTCCTGGAGCCCCTGGTGCCCGACCTCCTTGTCCATCAGGAAGCGCGGGATGATGCCGGTCACCGTGCCGCCGGCCGCCAGCGCGCCGTCGGCCACGCGCCCCATCAGCCCGGTGCGCCCGCCGCCGTAGACGAGACCGATGCCGCGCTCCGCCAGCAGGCGGCCGAACCGCTCCGCCGCGTCGCCATAGGCCGGGTTGGTGCCGGGGTTGGATCCGGCATAGACGCAAATCCGCATGTGTCTCCCCTCGTTCGAAGGGCACGGACCCTACCCGGCGGACGAGCGCTCCGCCAGGGCAAAGACCTCCGGGCGCGGATGCGACCGGCGCATGGGCGTGGAATGATACGGCCGGCGCATGAAGCGCTTCCATGAACGGCCGGCCGCATCACCCTTTCGCACATGGCCGCGCCATGTGCTGCCGGGTTTGAACCGAAGGCGTTTGATGGAAGCCATCAAACGCCTTCGGTATGAAAGGGATCAGCGCACCTGGGTAGCCTGGAACCGGCGCGACGGATTCACGAACTCGTCCTGCGCGGCGATCAGCGCCAGTTCGCGCGTGCCGAGCTGGCGGGTGGTCAGGAAGATGGCGTAAATGGCCGCCGCGGCCTGCTCCAGCGCCTGGGCCGGGTCGTGATTCTTGAGATAGTGGGCGAGGAACAGCGCGGCCACCGCGTCGCCCGAGCCGTTCGGCGGCGGGTTCAGCGGCAGGCGGGGCGTGGACACCAGCCACGCGCCGTCGGCGGTGTCGGCCAGCATCTCGATGCTGTCGGGGGAGGCGTCCTTGCGCGTCAGGCTGGTCACCAGCACCAGCCGCGGCCCCCGCGCGCGCAGCGCGGCGGTGGCGGCCAGCGCGTCGTCCAGCGTCTCCACCTTCCGGTCGACCAGATACTCCAGCTCGAACTGGTTGGGCGTCAGCAGGTCGGCGGCGGGGACCGCGTGTTCCCGGATGAACTCCGGCAGGCCCGGCCGCACGAAGAAGCCGCGCCCGACGTCGCCCATCACCGGGTCGCAGGCGTAGACGGCGCGCGGGTTCGCGGCCTTCAGCCGCCCCGCCGTCTCGACGATCGCCTGCCCCAGCCCGACGTCGCCCATATAGCCGGACAGCAGCGCGTCGCACGTCGGCAGCACGCCGCGGGCGGCGATGCCGTCGATCAGGTCGGCCACATGCTCCGCGCTGAAGACCTGCCCGGTCCATTCGCCGTAGCCGGTGTGGTTGGAGAACTGCACCGTGTTCACCGCGATGGCGTCGAAGCCCAGCCGTTGCAGCGGGAACACCGCGGCCCGGTTGCCGACATAGCCGTA
>JAEZPL010000731.1 GCA_023413605.1 Pseudomonadota bacterium | reverse complement strand
CGCCGCCGAACCAGTTGCGCTGGGATCCTCTGCCGATGCCCGACAGGCCGACGGATTTCGTCGACGGGTTGGTCACGATGGCCGGCAACGGCGACCCGGCCGCGCAGAGCGGATGCGGCATCCATCTCTACGCCGCCAACCGCTCCATGGACGGGCGGTTCTTCTACAACGCCGATGGCGAGATGCTGATCGTGCCCCAGCAGGGCCGGCTGCGCCTCGCCACCGAACTGGGCGTGCTGGAGGTGGAGCCGCAGGAGATCGCCATCATCCCCCGCGGCGTGCGATTCCGCGTCGAGCTTCCGGACGGCAGCGCCCGCGGCTATGTCTGCGAGAATTATGGCGCCCTGTTCCGCCTGCCGGACCTTGGCCCCATCGGCTCCAACGGGCTCGCCAACCCGCGCGACTTCCTGACCCCGACCGCATGGTACGAGGATCGCGAGGGACCGTTCGAGCTGGTCGCCAAGTTCATGGGCAATCTGTGGTCGGCGGACATCGGCCATTCGCCGCTGGACGTCGTGGCGTGGCACGGCAACTGTGCGCCCTGCAAGTACGACCTGCGGCGGTTCAACGCCATCGGCTCGATCAGCTTCGACCATCCCGACCCGTCGATCTTCCTGGTGCTGCAGGCGCCGAGCGACACGCCGGGCGTGGACACCATCGACTTCGTGATTTTCCCGCCGCGCTGGCTGGCGGCGGAGGACACCTTCCGGCCGCCCTGGTTCCACCGCAACATCGCCAGCGAGTTCATGGGCCTGATCCACGGCGTCTACGACGCGAAGGAGGAGGGATTCCTTCCGGGCGGCGCGTCCCTGCACAACTGCATGAGCGGCCATGGCCCGGACGCGGAAACCTTCGAGAAGGCGTCGGCCGCCGACACCAGCAAGCCGCACCACGTCACGGACACCCTGGCCTTCATGTTCGAGACGCGCAACGTCATCCGCCCGACCCGCTACGCACTGGAGACGGCCCAGTTGCAGCACGAGTATTTCCGCTGCTGGCAGGGGTTGAAGAAGCGCTTCAACCCGAACGAACGCTGAAGCGCCCTCCCGCTCAGTCGCCGTCCTCAGCCGTCGTCGCGCGCTCCATCGACCGCAACGTTGCGGTCCGGCGTCAGCCGGTCGCGCTGACCGGGCTGGGGCTGCGGCCGATCGCGGTCGTCGGACCCGCGCATCGGGCCGTTGTTGGCGCTGGTGCCGAGGTCGAGCACGCCCTGCGTTCCGCCTTCCGTCGCGCCGACATGCGGCCCGCCGCCGGCCTGGGCGCCCTCGTCGCCGATGGCCGGGGTTGCCTTGCCGCCGAGCGCCGCCGGATCGATGCCCCCGCCGCCGGTGAGCGGAGAGGGATTGTCCACCGCACCCGTGGGCGCGTTGCGGCGTTCCTCGTCGCTGTAGGGAAGGCCGGAGTCGGGCTGGCGGTTCCCGTCGGCGTTCTTGCGGGCGTTTTTGTCGTCGGCGCTCATGCCGCTCTCCTGAATGGCGTGATCTGGTCGCCTTCGCTCAACAGGAGGCGGCGAAACCCGTCACATCGAACCAGGCGCCGACCGTGTGGTGCAGGTCGCGCTTGCGGTCTTCCTCCGGGGCGGGGGCGATCTCCCATGTCCAGGACCGGTCCGGGGCGGGCGGGGCGAGGCCCCACAGCGAATCCTCGCGCCCGATCACGCGCCCGCCGTCCAGCCAGAGGCTTTCGGTGTCGCTGAACAAGGCGGGGCTTTCGGCGTTGCGGGCCAGCCACGCCAGATGGTCGCGGGCAAGGGACTGGGCGAACGCGCCGCGCACCGCGTTCGGCATGGCCGGAGCCGCGCGCTCGATGGCGCCCAGCGGCATCAGCGGCAACTGCGACAGCAGATTGCAGGACACCGCGAAGGCGAACCGCTCCCCCGCTAGGCTGGGCGGGACGGGAGCCGGCAGGGGGCGGGAGGCCGCCAGCGCCTCCGCCAGCGGTTCCAGGGCTCCGGTGACGTCCAGAGTCTCCAGCCGCACGTTGGGCCAATGGCGGGCGGCGCGGCGGACGGTGCGGGTGTGAATGACATCCACAAGCACGACTTCGCCGAAATGTCCGGCAAGCTCCCGCAGCGGCACTTCCAGCAGCAGGCCGGAACCGGCGACCATGGCCCGCCCACCCTTCGGCACGCGCGTCATGGCGTCGATCACGAAGCGGCGGCAGGACGCGAGGTGCGGAGCCCAAGCCGTCTTCTGCCGGCGGTGACGGGCGCCGAGTGCCACCATCTCGGCCAGATAGCCATACCGGCGCGCCAGAGGCGGGCAGGGGGTGGTCAGATATTCAAACGCTTCCCGCAGCACCGTCCCGCACGCTCCCCCTTGATTGAATTGCACCCTTGACCGGAATCGGGTGCAAGGTACCTATGGCGGCATGGTCGAGATCAAGAGGAAAGCGGCCCTGGTTACGGGGGCCGGCAAACGGATCGGGCGAGCCATTGCGCTCGATCTCGCTGCGCAGGGCTGGGCGGTCGGCGTTCATTACCGGGAGTCCCGACAGGACGCCGACGCGGTTGTCGCGCTGATCGAGGCGCAGGGCGGCCGCGCGGCTGTGCTCAGGGCCGACCTGGAACGCGAATCGGACGTCCAGGCCCTGGTGCCGGAGGCGGCGGAACGCCTCGGCACTCTGACGCTGCTGGTCAACAACGCCTCCTGCTTTGAGCGGGACGAGATCGGCGACGTGACGCGGGAGTCCTGGGACCGCCATATGGAGGCCAACCTGCGCGCGCCCTTCGTGCTGAGCCAAGCCTTCGCCGCCCAGCTTCCGGCCACCCAGGATCGGGGCGAGGCGCGCGGGCTGATCGTCAACATGCTGGACCAGCGGGTGTGGAACCTCACCCCTCACTTCATCACCTACACCCTGTCGAAGGCCGGGCTGTGGACCCTGACGCAGACGCTGGCCATGGCCCTGGCGCCGCGCATCCGCGTCAACGGGATCGGCCCCGGCCCGACGCTGCGCAACGTCCGCCAGACCGACGCGGAGTTCGCCGCCCAGCGCGATTCCACGCCATTGCAGCGCGGGACGACACCGGAGGAGATTTGCGCGGCCCTGCGCTTCCTGATCGACGCGCCGGCGATGACCGGTCAGATGATCGCGCTGGACGGTGGGGAGCATCTGGGTTGGGCGCAGCCGCTCCATGGCTTTGTCCCCGTCGAATAGGTCGGCGGGGGCTTTTGCGACCGCGCGTTGTACACAGTTCCCCTATGCGGGGCAAGAGACCGTTTTGCGTGCCCCGCTATTTTCTGTCACACCCCCCTTGGCATTTGTTGACTCAGACCAACTATAGGAAAATCAATGGCTTGCGCAAAGTGCTCAAATTTTGGGCAGAACCTGGAAAGGCCTTGGAGCGCCTTGCTGCCAACGCGGTAGCCCTCACGTTATCGACACACTTATCCACAGGAGTCGTGGATATCCTTCCGGATGGGTGAGTCGTTGGATTTAACTCTCCTGGGCAGGGAGCGGAAGGGGGCGGTTGACCCGGCCTATCCGCTCGACGACATTCGAACCATGGCCGACAACGTTACCGAACCCACGGATCTCGTGCTTCCCGAGCCGTCCGACGACACCGCGTCTCCAGACGCGGCCGTCGCACGCACGCGCCGCCGCCCGGCCGACCTCGCCCGCGGCGTGGACGTGATCCGCGAGCATCTGAAGACGCTTCCGCAGACGCCCGGCGTCTACCGCATGCTGGCCGGTGACGGGGCGGTTCTGTATGTCGGCAAGGCGAAGAACCTGAAGCGCCGGGTGTTCAACTACCCCCAGGTCAACCGACTGCCCGTGCGGCTCCAGCGCATGGTGTCGGAGACGGAGACGATGGAGTTCGTCACGACCCACACGGAGGTCGAGGCGCTCCTTCTCGAATCGAACCTGATCAAGCGGCTGATGCCGCGCTACAACGTGCTGCTGCGGGACGACAAGACCTTCCCGCACATCATGATCACCAAGGACCACGACTACCCGCAGCTGACCAAGCACCGCGGCGCGCGGACGCGCGACGCCGATTATTTCGGCCCCTTCGCCTCGGCGGGGGCGGTGAACCGCACCATCACCGCGCTTCAGCGCGCGTTCCTGCTGCGCAACTGCGCCGACACCGTCTTCGCGTCGCGCACGCGCCCTTGCCTGCAATACCAGATCAAGCGCTGCACCGCGCCCTGCGTCGGCCGCGTCAGCCCGGCGGAGTATCAGGCCCAGGTAAACCAGGCCCGGACTTTCCTGTCGGGCAAGAGCCGCGACATCCAGACCGAGTTCGCCGCGAAGATGACCGAGGCTGCGGAAAATTTGGATTACGAGACGGCAGCCCGCTACCGCGACCGTATCCGCGCGCTGACCGCCGTGCAGGCGCACCAGGACATCAACGTCGAAGGCGTGATCGAGGACGCGGACGTGATCGCCGCTTACGCAGAGGGCGGGGTGACCTGCGTCCAGGTCTTTTTCTTCCGCGGCGGGCGCAATTATGGCAACCGCGCCTATTTCCCCAGCCACGACAAGTCGGCCGAGACGCAAGAGGTGCTGGCCGCCTTCATCGCCCAGTTCTACGAGAACAAGGCGGCGCCCAACCTCGTGCTGGTCAGCCACGAACTGCCGGAAATTGACCTGCTGACCGAGGCGCTGAGCCTGCGCGCCGGGCACAAGGTCGAGCTGGCGGAGCCCAAGCGCGGCGACAAGCGCCGCATCGTGGAGCACGCGCTGACCAACGCGCGGGAGGCGCACGGGCGGCGGCTGGCCGAAAGCTCGTCCCAGGCGCGGCTGCTGGACGGGGTGGCGGCGGTCTTCGGGCTGGACGGCCCGCCGCAGCGGATCGAGGTCTACGACAACTCCCACGTCCAGGGCGCGCACGCCATCGGCGCCATGATCGTGGCGGGGCCGGAAGGCTTCATCAAGAACGCCTACCGCAAGTTTAACATCAAGACCGAAGGGGCGGCCGGCGACGACTTCGCGATGATGCGCGAGGTGATGGAGCGGCGGTTCGGGCGCGCGATCAAGGAAGACCCGGAGCGCACCCAGGGCGCCTGGCCCGACCTTGTCCTGATCGACGGCGGGCAGGGGCAGCTGAATGTGGTGATCGAGGTGCTGGCCGAACTGGGCATCGACGACGTGCCGCTGGTCGGCATCGCCAAGGGCCCGGACCGCGACGCCGGGCGGGAGCGCTTCTTCATGCCCGACCGCGCGCCCTTCCAGATGGAGATGCGCGACCCGGTTCTCTACTTCCTGCAACGGCTGCGCGACGAGGCGCACCGCTTCGCCATCGGCACACACCGGGCGAAGCGGACCAAGGCGCTCGGCAAGTCGATGATCGACGAAATTCCGGGCATCGGCCCGTCGCGAAAGAAGGCGCTGCTGCACCATTTCGGCAGCGCGGTGGCGGTGTCGCGCGCCGGTCTGGCGGACCTGGAGTCCGTCGAAGGAATCAGTCGTGCCGTTGCGAAAAAGATATACGATCATTTCCATTCAGACGGTTAGAATGCCGTTCCCCGGCGCCGCTTCCCCCCGCTTTTCGAGTTTGGACCGATGCTGAACAGCCTGCCCAACCTGCTCACCCTGTCACGCAGCGTGGTGATCCCGGTGGTCGGCGGGCTATTCTACGTGCCGGAGGCGTGGGCCGCCTACACGGCC